>NZ_CP019335.1:604387-904387 GCF_002813915.1 Tenacibaculum sp. SZ-18
CTGTGAGGCATGTTGGAACGCATAGAAAAGAAAATGTAGGCATAAGTAACGATAAAGGGGGCGAGAAACCCCCTCACCGAAAGACTAAGGTTTCCTCAGCGATGCTAATCAGCTGAGGGTTAGTCGGGACCTAAGGCGAACCCGAAAGGGGTAGTCGATGGACAACAGGTTAATATTCCTGTACCTGCTCACACTAAAAGTGACGGATCTCCCAGGTGCTTACGGGGTGACGGAAGTCCCCGTTGAGCCTAGGCTTCGGCCGAAGCGAAAGCAAGTAAGAGGTTCCAAGAAAAGCGAGTGAAGCAGCCCGTACCGTAAACCGACACAGGTAGTTGGGATGAGAATTCTAAGGTGCTCGAGAGATTCATGGCTAAGGAACTAGGCAAAATCGACCTGTAACTTCGGGAGAAAGGTCGCCTACTTCGGTAGGCCGCAGTGAAAAGATCCAGGCGACTGTTTATCAAAAACACAGGGCTTTGCTAAATTGAAAGATGATGTATAAGGCCTGACACCTGCCCGGTGCTGGAAGGTTAAGTGGAGGGTTTAGCTTCGGCGAAGATCTAAAATGAAGCCCCAGTAAACGGCGGCCGTAACTATAACGGTCCTAAGGTAGCGAAATTCCTTGTCGGGTAAGTTCCGACCTGCACGAATGGTGCAACGATCTGGATACTGTCTCAGCCATGAGCTCGGTGAAATTGTAGTATCGGTGAAGATACCGATTACCCGCAGCGGGACGAAAAGACCCCGTGAACCTTTACTATAGCTTCGTATTGACTTTGGATAAGTAATGTGTAGGATAGGTGGGAGACTTTGAAGCAGCGTCGCTAGGCGTTGTGGAGTCAACCTTGAAATACCACCCTTTGCTTATCTAGAGCCTAACTCAGAGATGAGGACAGTGCGTGGTGGGTAGTTTGACTGGGGTGGTCGCCTCCAAAAGAGTAACGGAGGCTTCTAAAGGTTCCCTCAGCACGCTTGGTAACCGTGCGTAGAGTGCAATGGCATAAGGGAGCTTGACTGAGAGACATACAGGTCGATCAGGTACGAAAGTAGAGCATAGTGATCCGGTGGTTCCGCATGGAAGGGCCATCGCTCAAAGGATAAAAGGTACTCCGGGGATAACAGGCTGATCTCCCCCAAGAGCTCACATCGACGGGGGGGTTTGGCACCTCGATGTCGGCTCGTCACATCCTGGGGCTGGAGAAGGTCCCAAGGGTTGGGCTGTTCGCCCATTAAAGTGGCACGCGAGCTGGGTTCAGAACGTCGTGAGACAGTTCGGTCTCTATCTGCTGTGGGCGTTAGAAATTTGAGTGGATCTGACTTTAGTACGAGAGGACCGAGTTGGACGAACCTCTAGTGTACCAGTTGTCTCGCCAGGGGCACTGCTGGGTAGCTACGTTCGGAAGGGATAAGCGCTGAAAGCATATAAGCGCGAAACCCACCACAAGATGAGATTTCTTTAAAGGGTCGTTGAAGATGACAACGTTGATAGGCTATAGGTGTAAGTGCAGTAATGTATGTAGCCGAGTAGTACTAATAACCCATAGGCTTATGTACGTATCCCGGTCCTTGAGACCGGGAACAAACTCTTTGATAATTTATTATATCATTTTACTTATATGTTAACTTATACAGTTGAAATATACTGAAACAGCTTAAGGTGATTATAGCAATGGGGCTCACCTCTTACCATTCCGAACAGAGAAGTTAAGCCCATTAGCGCCGATGGTACTGCCAATGGTGGGAGAGTAGGTCGTCGCCTTTCTTTTTAAGAATAAAACGTTCAATAATTTATTGAACGTTTTTTTTTGCACTAATCCGAAATAACCATATATCGTTATAGTTAAGACTAAGTAAAATTTAATGAAAAAGTACTGTTATTTTTATTAAATTTTTATTTTATCTAGCTTTTTTTTAATAATTATCTTAACTTTTTTTTTAGCTTAATCACTAACTTAGAACAGATAATTAAATCTCTCGTTAATGAAAGTTCTCCATAATAGTTTTGAATGTTATCCAATAGCGAAAGTTGGTGGTTTAGCTGACGTAGTTGGATCATTACCTGCTTACCAAACAAAATTAGGAATAGAAGCTGACGTAGTCATGCCATATTATAGTAATACATTTGTACAAAAGCAGAAAAAGAGTGAAATTTTTTCAGGTAATATATCTTTAGGGAGTAAAGAATATGAATATAAGATATACAATATAGTTAATAACAAAATTAAATATGGAGTTTATTTAATATTTGTAGAAGGATTATTGGATAGTGAATCTGTTTATGGATATGATGATGAAACGGATAGGTATTTAGGTTTTCAATTAGCCGTTTTAAATTGGTTAACAATAGAAAAAGTAAAATATGATGTAATACATTGCCATGATCATCATACTGCATTAATTCCGTTTATGATTAATAATTGTTATGAATTTCAAAGGCTAGGCAATACTCCAACCGTTATAACTATACATAATGCCCAATATCAAGGCCAGTTTTCACACAATAGAATGGAAATTATCCCAGATTTCGATTTTAGTAACGCTGGTTTTTTGGATTGGTATGGCTCAATTAATCCATTAGCAACGGGTATAAAATGTGCTTCCAAAGTAAATACAGTTTCTCCTTCATACATGGATGAATTAAAAAGTCATGCGAATGGTTTAGAAGGACTGTTACGAACAGAGTCGGCAAAGTGCACTGGAATTTTGAACGGAATTGATACTGATTTTTGGAATACTGAGACAGATAAGATGTTACCAAAGAATTATAAAGTTAGTAATGTTGTGTCGGGGAAAAAAACCAACAAAAAGGTATTATGTGAGAAATACGGATTTGATTCAGAGTTTCCTTTATTTGGCTTTATAGGGCGTTTGGTAAGTGAGAAATCTGCCGATTTACTACCTGAAGCAATTCTTCAGGCGATAAATGATAATAGTGGAATTAGTTTATTCATTTTAGGATCTGGACATAAAGAAATAGAAGATCAATTAATTGAATTAAAAGATCAGTTTAAAGGTAATTTTAATGTGCATATTGGTTATAATGAAAAACTTGCACATTTAGTTTATGCAGCTGCAGATTTTCTATTAATGCCATCAAGAGTTGAACCTTGTGGTTTAAATCAGATGTATTCTTTACGTTATGGAACAATACCAATAGTAAGAAGAACGGGTGGGTTAAAAGATACTGTTATTGATATAGGGGATGGTGGTTTTGGGATTTGTCACGACCAAGCTTCAGTTTGGGATATCTGCTATTCTATTGGTAGAGCTATTGAGTTGTTCAGAGATGTAAAACTTTTCAGAAAAATACAAAAACGAATAATGAAAATAGATAATTCTTGGGCCAAGTCAGCTCAAGAATATATTGACTTATACAAATCAATTTAACAGACCGACCATGATAAATAAAAAAGTTATAGCTATTATTTTAGGAGGAGGACAAGGTACTCGTCTTTCTCCACTAACAGACAACAGATCAAAGCCAGCGGTTTCTATAGCCGGTAAATATCGTTTGGTAGATATTCCAATTTCCAACTGTATTCATTGCGATATTAAAAGAATGTTTGTTCTAACACAGTTCAACTCAGCTTCTTTAAATAGACATATTAAAAATACATACACCTTTAGTACATTTAGCGAAGCTTTTGTAGATATAATGGCTGCTGAACAAACTCCTGAAAATAAAACCTGGTTTCAAGGTACAGCAGATGCAGTGAGACAATCAATGCATCATGTTTTGAATCACGAATTCGAATATGCTTTAATTCTTTCAGGTGATCAATTGTATCAAATGGATTTTGATGATATGCTTGATCAACATATAAATAAGAAAGCCGAAATTAGTATAGCAACGCTTCCTGTCAATGCAACCGACGCTACTGGATTTGGTATTTTGAAAACGGATGACGAAAGTTTTATTACTTCTTTTATTGAAAAGCCTTCGTCGGAGGAATTGAAAGGATGGGAATCAGAAGTTGATGATGAAATGAAGTCTCAAGATAGAAATTACTTGGCTTCTATGGGAATTTATATTTTTAGTCGTGAATTATTAGTAGAATTAATGTCGAATCCCGATACGATTGATTTTGGAAAGGAAATCATTCCTCAGTCTATTGGAAAAAATAAAGTTCTTGCTTATCAATATAAAGGCTACTGGACAGATATTGGAACAATTGCTTCTTTTTTTGAAGCTAATATAGGACTGACTGAAGAAGTTCCTCAATTTGATCTCTTTAATGCTTCTAAAAATGTTTTAACAAGACCAAGAATTCTTCCTCCATCTAAAATTTATGGAACATTACTAGATAAATCTATAATTGCAGATGGCTGTATCATTAATGCAAAAAATATTGAAAACTCCGTTATTGGAATACGTTCCAGAATAGGAAAAGGTTGTGATATAAAAAGTACCTACATAATTGGTGCTAATGTATATCAAGAAATAAATGAAATCGAAAAAGACAAGGAAAAAGGTATTCCATATATAGGTGTGGGCGAAAATTGTGTTATAGAAAACGCAATTATTGACAAAGATGCTAGAATAGGAAACAATGTTATATTAAAAGGGGGTAAGCATTTGAAAAATGTAACGGAAGATGCTTATGTAATCAAAGATGGAATAATAGTTGTGAGAAGAAGAGCTATTATACCAGAAGGATTCACAATTCAATAAGTCTATTATTTTTTTATGAGTAACGTTATTGCACATAGTTTTTTTACAGATTTTGATATCAATTTATTTAAAGGAGGAAAACATTACCGACTATATGAAAAATTAGGAGCTCATATTATTACAGTAAATGGCGAAGAAGGAACTTACTTTGCTGTTTGGGCACCTTCGGCTAAATCTGTTTCCGTTGTTGGAGATTTTAATTTTTGGAATGAAGAAGAACATCGTTTGAATGTTCGTTGGGATGAGTCTGGAATTTGGGAAGGTTTTATACCTAAAGTGGGTAAAGGAAATTTATATAAGTATAAAATTCATTCAAATAATGATGGAATTATTACTGAAAAAGCAGATCCTTTTGCTAGACGATGTGAACATCCACCGAAAACTGCTTCAGTAGTTTGGGATGATCCTTTCATTTGGGGAGATAATAAATGGATGAAGAAACGTCATAAAAATAATGCTAATAACGCTCCTTATTCTGTTTATGAAGTTCATCTTTCCTCTTGGAAAAAGAAATTTGAAGTTAATAATAGATCATTATCATATTTAGAAATGGCGGATGAATTGGTTTCTTATGTAAAAGAAATGCAATTTACACATGTAGAGTTAATGCCCGTAATGGAGTATCCGTACGATCCTTCTTGGGGATATCAAATTACTGGATATTTTGCGCCAACTTCACGTTTTGGGTATCCTGATGATTTTAAATTCTTGATTGATAAGTTTCATCAAAATGACATCGGTGTAATTTTAGATTGGGTACCCTCTCATTTTCCAGAAGATGATCATGGATTAGGCTTATTTGATGGAACACATTTATATGAACACCCTGATAGAAGAAAAGGATATCATCCAGATTGGAAAAGTTTAATTTTTAATTATGGAAGAAACGAAGTCAAAAGTTTTTTAATAAGCAATGCAATTTTTTGGTTAGATCAATACCATATAGATGGATTAAGAGTTGACGCTGTAGCTTCGATGATATTTTTAGATTATTCTAGAAACGATGGAGAATGGGAACCAAATATATTCGGTGGAAATGAATATCTAGAAGCAATTGATTTTCTAAAAGAATTAAATGAAGAAGTCTATAAATGTTTCCCTGATGTTCAAACAATTGCTGAAGAATCAACAGCATTTCCAAAAATATCAAGACCAACGTATTTAGGTGGGTTAGGATTTGGGATGAAATGGATGATGGGTTGGATGCACGATTCTTTACAATATTTTGCCAAGGAACCAATATATAGAAGACATCATCAGAACGATCTTACGTTTAGTATGACGTATGCTTTTACAGAGAACTTTATGTTGCCATTATCTCATGATGAAGTAGTTCATGGTAAGCGAAGTATCATTGGAAGAATGCCCGGTGATGAATGGCAAAAGTTCGCAAACTTAAGACTATTGTACAGTTATATGTTTACACATCCTGGAACAAAATTATTGTTTATGGGTGGTGAGTTTGGTCAACATGGCGAATGGAATTTTCAAGAAAGTTTAGATTGGTATGTTCTTGAATATGATTTTCATTCAGGTGTCCAAAAACTGGTAAAAGATTTAAATTCTTTATACAGAAAATTTCCTGCTTTATACGAAAAGCAGTTTGAACAAGACGGATTTGAATGGATTAGTTACGATGACCATGAAAATTCTGTGATTAGCTACATAAGAAAAGGAACTAATGAAAATGAACTTGTGGTTGTGGTATGTAATATGACGCCAATTCCAAGATCAAATTATAGAATTGGTTTATCTCACTCTGGAAAACTTACGCAAATATTTAATAGTGATTATAAAAAATATGGCGGTAGCGGTGTATCAAATAAAAAGCATATAGATATTGATAAAATACATTGGAATCATAGAGAATATTCTGCTGAGATTACACTTCCTCCTTTAGGAGCAGTAATATTTAAAATTGATAAATAATTTGATAAAACGATTTCTTAAAAACAAGAAATAATCGTTTCAAAATCAAATACTGTATCGTTTTTTTATAAATAAGTTGAATCATAGAAATAACCCTAAAACTGAAGTAAAATGATCATTAATACTGAACTAGAATACAAAGGAAATTTGTTTCCAGGAAAAATCAATTCTTTCTCTCAGGATGTAGATAAAATCTACTTTAAAACAGAAAACGGAGTCATTCTTCAAGTTACCGTATTAAGAGGTAGTGTGATTCGTTTTAGGTATGCAACTGATAATAATTTTGAAAAAGATTTTTCATATGCCATTAGTGATGATGGCGCTCGTGGGTATAGTAAATTGGAAGTTGAAGAACATGGCGACTGTTATAAAATAATAACTAGAAAAATTATCATAAGAATTGATAAAGCTGATATAAAAGTTTCAATTTTTGATATTAATGGAAATGTTATTTGTAAAGATGATTGGGGGTTTCACTGGGAACAAAGTTATGAATTTGGTGGCAACATTGTAAAAATGAGTAAAGCTGCTCCACAGGGTGAGTGCTATTATGGTTTAGGAGATAAACCAATGCATTTAAACTTGAAAGGAAAAAGAATAGAAAACTGGGCAACAGATCAATATGCTTTTGGTAAAGACCAAGATCCTTTGTATAAGAGTGTTCCTTTTTATGTAGGAATGCACGAAGAACGGGCTTACGGAATTTTCTTCGATAATACATTTAAAACATTTTTTGACTTTTGTAACGAACGTAGAAATGTAACTAGTTTTTGGGCGCACGGTGGAGAAATGAATTACTATTTTTTCTATGGACCAGAAATGCAAGACGTGGTTACGCGGTATACTGATTTAACAGGAAAACCTGAATTACCACCATTATGGGCATTAGGTTATCATCAATGTAAATGGAGCTATTATCCAGAATCAAAAGTAAAAGAAGTAACAAGCAAGTTCAGAGAGTTAAGAATTCCATGTGACGGAATATACTTGGATATTGATTATATGGACGGTTTCCGTTGTTTCACTTGGAATAAAGATTATTTCCCCGATCCAAAACGTATGGTGAAGGAACTTGCAGATGACGGATTCAAAACAATTGCTATTATTGATCCAGGAATTAAAATCGACGATGATTATTGGGTGTATAAAGAAGCAATGGACAACGATTATTTCTGTAAAAGAGCAGATGGCCCGTATATGCGAGGTAAAGTTTGGCCAGGTGAATGTTTCTTTCCAGATTTTACCAATCCAAAAGTAAGAAATTGGTGGTCTGGATTATTCAAAGAGATTATCGATGAAATTGGAATCAAAGGAATTTGGAATGATATGAATGAACCTGCCGTAATGGAGGTTCCTGGAAAAACATTCCCAAATGATGTTCGTCATAATTATGATGGACATCATTGTAGTCATAGAAAAGCCCATAATATTTACGGAACGCAAATGGCGAGAGCTACTTATGAAGGAGTAAAGAAATATGCTTATCCGCTACGTCCTTTTATTATAACACGTTCAGCGTATTCAGGAGCACAACGTTTCACATCTTCTTGGACAGGTGATAATATTGCAACTTGGGAACATTTATGGATTGCAAATATTCAAGCGCAACGAATGAGTATGAGTGGAATGTCATTTACAGGAAGTGATATTGGTGGTTTTGCAGAACATCCAACGGGAGAATTGTATGCAAGATGGATTCAGTTAGGAGTATTTCACCCTTTTTGTAGAACACATTCTTCCGGAGATCACGGAAACCAAGAACCTTGGACATTCGGAGATGAAGTTGTCGACGTGACAAGAAAATATGTTGAGTTACGTTATCAACTGCTTCCATACTTATATACCATGTTCTGGGAATATGCAGAATATGGTGTACCAATGCTAAAGTCGTTAGTTTTATATGATCAATACGACCCGCAAACACATTATCGAACGGATGAGTTTATTTTTGGAAATCAGATTTTAGTTTGTCCAATTCAAGAACCTAATGCTAAGGGAAGAAGAATGTATATTCCTCGAGGACATTGGTATAACTACTGGACAAAAGAATATGTAAAAGGAGGATTAGAAAAATGGGTAGATGCAGATATTGATACAATTCCAATGTTCATAAAAGAAGGAGCGATTATTCCGAAATATCCTATTCAACAATATGTGGGTGAGAAAACAATAGATGAACTGAAATTAGAGGTTTATTTTAAACTAGGTGAGAAAGAAGTTTCTAAAGTTTTTGAAGATGCACAAGATGGATACGATTATATGAAAGGTAGATACAGCTTACGTACATTTACGTTTACTGGTAAAGAAAAAGAGATCATTATTCAACAGCACAAATACGGCACTTTTGTGACGGAATATCAAACTATTCTTTTTGAATTTGTGGGATTACCTTTTGAAATCAAGGAAGTTGAAATTGACAATGTAGTGGTAGATTTAAAATCTGTAGACTTTGATTCCAAGAATAATACAGTTAGAATTCCTAAAGGTTTTACAGAAATTCATTTAGTTGGGTAAAACTCTTTTTTGAATAGCTTGCTTTATTAAATTTAGACTAATTTTGCTTAAAATTAGAATATGAATAAAGCAATTTATATAGCGGCAAGTGGTGCTAATTCTGGAAAGTCGATGTTAAGCTTAGGCCTAATGCAACTTTTATTAAGGAATAAGCCAAAAGTTGGATATTTCAGACCAATTATTGATAATCCAGTGGATGGAAAAAAAGATAATCACGTAAATACCATTGTAAATTTTTTCAAACTAAAATGTGATTATGAAGATACGTATGCTTTTACAAGATCAGAGTTACTAGATTTATTAAATGATGATAAGGAAGATGAAGTCATCAATTCGATTCTTAGCAAATACAAAAAGTTAGAAGAGAATAATGATTTTGTTATTGTAGAAGGTACAGATTTCTCTGATCATGGTGCTGTAATTGAAATGGATTTGAATGTTTTGATTGCAAAAAATCTTGGAATCCCAGTTATAATTGTTTCAGGTGGAATTGATAGATCATTAGAAGAATTTATTCAAGGATTAAGATTAACGTACGATTCTTTTACAAATAAAGAAGTAGAAGTCATCGCAGTAATTGCGAATAAAGTTCAAGAGAAAAATGTAGATATAATTATTAATGGAATTGGTGAGAATTTGCCCAAATCGTTATTGATTAATGCAATTCCTGTTAACAGCAAACTTAATAATCCGACTATTCATGAGATCTCACAGGCGTTAGAAGCCGAAGTATTATTTGGAGAGGAATCTTTAAATTCTACAACAGGTGAAATAAAAGTGGGAGCAATGCAACTTTCTCACTTTTTAAATCATCTTACTGATGATGCAGTTGTTATTACTCCCTCAGATCGTTCAGATATTTTACTAGGAACATTGCAAGCCAATATTTCAAGTCGTTACCCCACAGTTTCAGGTATAATTCTTACAGGAGATATGGGTTTAAATCCGTCTGTGATTGAATTAATTACTGGATTAGAAAAAATTGTTCCTATTCTAAAAGTAAAAGGAGGAACTTTCGGAATCGCTTCAAAACTAGGTTCAATTCGTTCTCATATTTATGCGGAGAATAAAAATAAAATCAAATTATCTATTAGTACTTTCGAAAAGTATGTTGACGTAGATGCTTTAAGCGATAAACTAATTACATACAAAGGGACAAATGTGTTAACGCCAAGAATGTTCCAGTATAATTTATTGAAAAGAGCAAAACAAGCTAGAAAACATATAGTTTTACCGGAAGGAAATGATGATAGAATATTATCTGCAGCATCACAATTACAAAAGTTAGATATTGTAGATTTAACGATTTTGGGGAAACAAGTAAATGTTGAGGCAGCAGTAAAAAGATTAAATATATCTTTCGATTTTGAAAAGACTAAAATTATAAATCCGAGTACTTCTGAATATTTTGAGGAATTTTCTGAAACTTTATATGAATTGAGAAAACACAAAGGCTTAAGTCCAGCTATGGCTGAAGATCTTATAGCCGATGTTTCTTATTTCGGAACTATGATGGTGTATAAAGGATTAGCGGATGGGATGGTATCTGGAGCTGCTCATACAACTCAACATACCATAAAACCATCATTACAATTTGTAAAAACAAAACCTGGTTTTTCAGTGGTTTCTTCAATTTTCTTTATGTGCTTAGAAGATAGAGTTTCTGTTTTCGGAGATTGTGCAATTAACCCAAATCCAACTTCCGAACAATTAGCTGAAATTGCAATTTCTTCTGCAGATTCAAGTATCGCCTTTGGAATAGATCCAAAGATTGCCATGTTATCATATTCTTCAGGAAGTTCTGGAAAAGGAGAAGATGTGGATACGGTAAGAAAAGCTACAGAAATTGTAAAGCAAAAACGTCCTGATTTAAAAGTGGAAGGACCAATTCAATATGATGCAGCTGTTGATCCAACTGTAGGTAAAAAGAAACTACCAAACTCTGAAGTAGCAGGGCAGGCGAATGTGTTAATTTTCCCAGATTTGAATACGGGAAATAATACTTATAAAGCAGTTCAAAGGGAAACTGGTGCATTAGCAATTGGACCAATGTTACAAGGATTAAAAAAGCCAGTAAATGATTTAAGTAGAGGTTGTACAATTGATGACATTTATAACACTATTATTCTAACCGCAATTCAAGCACAAGAAAATTAGTATATGAAAGTATTAGTTTTAAACTCAGGAAGTTCATCTATTAAATATCAATTATTTACAATGCCAGAGGAAAAAGTAATTTGTTCTGGTTTGATTGAACGAATTGGTTTAGAAGAAGGAGCAGTTCATTACGAATCAGATAATCATGATGTTACGGAACGTATAAAAATTGAAAATCATAGAGTCGGTTTAGAAAAGGTTGTTGCTTTACTTTTAGATGAAAATATTGGTGTGATTTCATCAACTGATGAAATTGAAATTGTTGGTCATAGAGTTGTGCATGGGGGAAGTTCTTTCACAAGTACAACAAAAGTTACCGATGAAGTGAAAAGTAAAATCGAAGATTTATTTTCTTTAGCTCCTCAGCATAATCCAGCAAATCTAGAAGGAATTAAAGTTGCTGAAGCGATATTTACCAAAGCGAAACAAGTCGCCGTTTTCGATACGGCATTTCATCAAAGTATTCCAGAGAAAGCATATACGTATGCAATTCCTAAAAAGTTAGTGACGGAAAGTAAAATTCGTTTATATGGATTTCACGGAACGAGTCATAAATATGTTTCTGAAAAGGCTATCGAATATTTAGGCAATAATGAATCTAAAATTATTACGGTGCATTTAGGAAATGGATGTAGTATTTCGGCTATTGAAAATGGTAAAAGTATTGATCACAGTTTAGGGTTTGGGCCAGTTACTGGTTTGGTGATGGGAACAAGAAGTGGAGATATTGATCATACGCTGATTTTTTACTTAGTAAATTCTTTAGGATATAAAATAGACGATGTAAATACGTTGTTGCAAAAAGAAAGCGGAATGTTCGGATTAACTGGATATAGCGATTTACGAGATATAGAAGCAGAAGCGTCTAAAGGAAATAAAGATTGCCAGTTAGCTTTAGATATTAATACCTACCGAATTAAAAAATATATTGGATCATACATTGCTGCAATGAATGGAATTGATACCATTGTTTTTACAGCTGGTATAGGCGAAAACTCTTCATTAGTTAGAGAAAAGGTTTGTGAAGATTTAGAGTTTTTTGGAATAGAAATCGACACAGATAAAAATAGTATTAGAGCTAAAGAATTAACGGAAATTCATACTGAAAATTCTAAAGTAAAACTATTAGTGATTCCAACTAATGAAGAATTAGAAATTGCAAAGCAGGCCTTTGCTTTATAAATTCTGTGTAAGTTCTACTTAACTCAATATTTGAGTCTTTTATAAATTAAACGCGTCATTGCGAAAAAAACGTAGTAGAATGAAGTTTTTTGTGGCAATCTTTATATTCTGAACAAAATCAAGATCAAAAAAGAAAGATTCCTTCTTCGCTCCTCATCGGAATGATGTATTTAATTTATTTATTAATGGTTTTTCTTTTTTTTAGATCGAAATTACCTTAAATTCTCTAAGAAAGTTCCAATACTTTCTCCAAGAGTAAACGAGTAATTTTGTTTGGCAAGAGCAAATTCAATAGCACTAAGAGTAGCAACAATATCACTCTTATTAATCGCGCCCATATGTCCAACTCTAAAATATTGAGTTTTTATTTCTGAATGCAAACCACCAGCTAAAATTACACCGTACTCACTAATATCTTTTCTAAATTGGTTTCCATCGATTCCTTCTGGATAAAAAATTGCACTCATGGTATTTGCGGCGATTTCTTCTCTTTTTGGAACTAACTGTAAACCTATTTTTTGAATAGCTTTTCTAAATGCTTTGGCATATATAAGGTGAGATTCAACTCTCTTTTCAATTCCTTCAGTATTGATGAGGTTCAAACTAACTTCTAATGCACGAATTAAATTTACTGGAGGCGTACCAAAGTATGAAGGACGTCTTTCTTCATAAGCTTCCATAATTGGTAACCAATTGGTAAAACTTCCATAATAATTTTGAACTGGAGTTTTTCTATTTTTCCAAACTGTCATAGCTTTTTCAGAAACTACTAATAAAGCTAAACCTGGAGGAACTCCAATTGCTTTTTGAGAACCAGTTAACACAACATCAATTTCCCAGGCTTCTTGTGGAGTGCTCTCTCCAGCAGTTGCGCATACACCATCTAAAACAGTAAGTGTATCATACTTTTTTGCAATATCTACAACAGATTTAGGATCGGTTAATACACCGGTCGAAGTATCAACATGAGTAATCGTAACTAACTTGTAATTTTTAGAAGATAGTTCTTCTTTAATTTTATCTAAAGAAACAATCTCTCCAATTTCAGCTTGTAAAACAGTTACGTTAGCTCCATAAGTTGCTAAAATATTTTTATAACGTTCTCCAAAATATCCTGTAGAAATTACTAATGCATTATCTCCTGGTTCAAGTAAATTACTTACAGCCATATCCATTGCCAATGTTCCGCTTCCTGCAACAATAAATGGTTGTCCGTTAGGTGCTAACCAAATTTTACGCATTAATTCAATGGAGTTTCCAAAACTTTCTATAAAGTTTGGAGCGACATGACTCGTAGTAACTTCTCCCATGGCTCTTAATACTGAAGGATCAACTTCAATTGGGCCAGGAATCATTAATAATTTTCTATTTTTCATGAAATTATGGTCTAAAAAATGAATGTTATTGCTGTGAAATTACAGAATAGTTTTTACTAAAACCTTATAGTTCCAAAAGTTTACGACAATGATAAAAATGAAGCATTTATTTTATAATATTCTAATTTTGAAATAGTGATTTTTATGTATTCACAGCCATGTAAGTTTGTTAGATTTGTAGTATGAACTATAATCATTCTTATTTAGTTAAATTTCAATATCTGGGTTTTAGATTTCATGGATGGCAAAAACAACCCAACTTAAAAACTGTTCATTGGGCGTTGGATAAAACCTTAAAGTTTGTTTGTAAAGGAATTCGATTTAAAACTATCGGAGTAGGAAGAACAGATGCAAAGGTTTCTTCTACAGATTATACGTACCAATTATTTATTGATGAAAAAATAGAAGAAAGTAGTTTTATTAGAAGTTTTAATATTAATTCTCCATCAGATATTCGGGTTTTAGAAATCCAGGAATTAACTGATGAAAAGTTTAATATTATTCAGCATTCAAAAATAAAAGAGTATCGGTATTACTTTTCACATGGTGAAAAGAATCATCCGTATTGTGCACCGTTTTTAGTAGGATATTTACAAACTTTAGATATCAAGTTAATGAAAGAGGCAGCTAAATTATTTGAAGGCTTCCATAATTTTAAACATTATTGTACAAAACCATCAGCGGAGACTAAAGTTGAACGTACTATTGAGAGTTGTGAAATCGTTGAAAATACAGAATTAACTGCATCTTTTTTTCCTAAAAAAAGTTACGTGCTAATTATAAAAGGACATGGATTTCTACGTAATCAGATTCGTTTAATTATGGGAGCGCTAGCAGAGGTAGGAAAAGGGAATTATGATTTAGATTTTATCAAAGAAAGTTTAGATGATAATTCAGATATTACCTTTTTAAAGTCAATAGCTCCGGCTTCTGGTTTACATCTTCACGAGATAAAATTTAACTAAAAATAGAAGTGTCTTTATTTTTATAAAAAAGACACTATAACCAGTATTATTTTAATTCTTCATAAAATTTGTTTTCTTTTCGTATACTGAAAGCTACAATTATGGCAATTATGAATATCGATAGAAAACCTGAAATTAAAATATAAGTATAAAATCCTTCTGAGAACTCTCGTTTAAAATAGGGAAGAAGCAGTGTAAAACCGTAAGTGTAAATTATAAAACAGATTGGAGTAACTCCATAGTTTATAATCTTCCTAATTTTAAAATGTTTTCCTAAATAATTTTGAAATGCTTTGCTATCTAATGCAATAAGCTGCTGTTCTTTTCGGTATAATGAAATTGTTTCCAAGGCTATTCTAAAAACCAAACTCACTATCATTAACAATAATCCTATTGTAAAATTGTTCCATTTATAAACCGAACAGTAAATTGTATATGCGATCAAAATTATAACCGTAATTGATAAAATAGTTATAGATAAAAACTGTCCGTTACGTTGTTTTTGTGCCAGTTTAATTATGTTTTCTGGTGTATTAGTATTGGAATTATCTTTTTGACTTTTCCAAAGTTGATTTAATTTATCATTTTCCATTGGTGATACATTTTAAAAGCGCTTTTCTAATTCTTGATAATCGTGTTCGTAAAGCACCATGAGAGATTCCAGTTGTTTCTGCAATAGTTGCTTGAGGAATTTCTTCTAATTCTAATAAAATTAAAGTCTTATTGTTTTTAGTTAACTGATCAATACAGCTATACATCTTTTGAATATCCTTATCAGTTGAGGTTTTAGAATTTGAATCTATCGGAGTAGTTAAGATACTTTCATTAATTGGCTGAAATTTTCTTTTAGATTTTCTTAAATCACCCAAACATGTGTTAATGGCAATTCTATAAATCCAAGTACTAATTGAGGCATCTCCTTTAAATGAATTTCTATGTTTCCAAACTTTTATAAAGGTTTCCTGTTGCCATTCCTTTGCGATTTCATCTACTCCAGATGCATAACCTAAACAAAGCTTGTATACTTTTGGTGCATAGGTATTGTATAACTCTGTAAATTGATTTTCTATATTCATTTATTTCAAAGCTAAACTTTTTTTAATTTGTTTTAAGAACCATTCTGGTTGATCGAACATTATAAAGTGAGCAGAGTTTTCAGCTATTACAAAATCGTAATTAGCTAAGTTTTTATATTGATTATCATAAGTTTGTTTTACCATATCTTTTCCATAAGGTTTCTCTGCAGCTAATAATGTAACCGGTATTTTTATGTTTTTCAGGTTTTCACGAATATCAAATTTTAAGTAATCCGTATAACCATACACGTAGGTTTTTCGATCTGCTTGAAGCATCCATTTTTTGATATTATTTTGAGCATCTTTATTCAAGCTCATTCCTTTAGACATTGAATTGGCTAAGTTTTCAAAATCTTTAGTACTCATATTCAATTGTTGTTTATTAAACGGACTTTCATATACCAAATAGTCAGGATTGTAATTCGGAATCATCAAAGCACCAGTGGCAGGCAAAGCATCAACTAAAATAATTTTTTCAATATTATTTTTTTCTCTACTAGCAAGCCAAGCTGCAATTGTTCCACCCAAACTATGACCAATAACAGTTATGCTTTTTAAATTATTCTTAGAAATATAATTTTCTAATGCTTCATTTACTTTTGGCAACCAAGGAAAATCTATAGCTTTTTTTCTACCAAATCCAGCTAAAGTAATTGCATGACATTCATAATTTGCTTCAAGTTCTTTTATAATTGGTAACCAACTATCTCCTGGAACAGTAAATCCAGGAAGTAAAAGAATGGGTTTTCCTTTTCCTGAAACTTGTGCATAAATTGGTTGATTATCTTTTTGTGCTGGTACAGAAATAATTAAAAAGAAAGTTAAAACGTAAATAAAATTTTTCATGATTTCTATGTTTGTTTTCCTTTAGATGCAACAATTAAAAAATGTTACATTTTAATTTTTAAAAACTAAAACATAGATATCAATATTTCATATAATTTTTTGATTGATGCGATTAGAAGAGATTATACATTAATTAGGAAAGTCGTGAATTCTAATAAATGATCTAGTCACAGTACTATCTGAATTCAATAGTGTTAAATCGATTTGATTTTCTTTAAAATCTACTTTCCAAAAACTTCTTTTTAAATCTTTAACATAAGGAATTAGTTCTATTTCAGATTTATGTCCATGCACATTATAAACACCGCTAAACCTTCCCAAACTTGAACGAATACTAAATCGTCTGTCCCATTTTAGAAATAAAACACCATTATTATTTTCAAAGAAATTTCCTTTTCCTGAAGCGTTATTTAGTTTCCATAAACCTAGAACTTGGTCACCATATGTAGTAGGTAATTTATCGGTTCTTTTTAATGAAACCGTAAGAGGTTGACCATCTTCTGTTCTCTTCCAAGTCATTCTTTCACCATCAATACTAATTACAAACGGATCATTAGTATCCTTAATTCCATTGGTATTTATCATAGACAATTCGTTGGTGTCTTTATTTAGATTCCAAGTTCCTACAGAATGTTGGAACCAACCGTTCCCTGATGTTTGAGTGAAATCATTATTAAATTTCATCCATCTTGCATTTGGAGTAACTTCGTGTTCACCAGATTTTACGGTTTCAACAATCCATAATCCTTCAATGGTATTTTCTGTTTTACAATTCACGAATAATAGAGAAAGTAGTAGCAGTAGTATTGAGTTTTTCATTGTAATTTGGTTTTTATAAAATCTTCTTTTGATACAAGTTGTTTATGGATTGAGGCATTTTTTTTATTCCAACTTTTATAAAACCTAAACTTTCGTAGTACTCACATAGTTTAGTATTCTTTGCCACGGCATCTAATCGTACATATAAACAACCATTTGCCTTTGCATTTTTCTCAACTTCATCTAATACTATCTTCCCAATTCCCTTACCATTAAACTCTTCTTTAATAACGAGTGAATGAACGTATTTAGCTTTTATATTTTGTTTTCCCCAATACAATTCATCTTCGTTCAAAATTCGTACCATACCAATGTTATAATTATTTAAATCGTTGATAAAGTAAAACTCATCATTTTCAATTCCGTTTTTCACCCACTTAATTTTTTCTTCAGGTGGATTTTTCCAGTATTGCCAATGATCTACATTTTTTTTAGCAATTTTCTCTGCTGCAGTCTTAAAAAGTCCTAAGACCAAATTAAGATCTTCGATTTGTATTTTTTGAAAAGTGATTTCTGAATTAATTGACACCTTACTTTTTTTTTGGTCTAAAAGGTTGTATTACTTTTTGATTACAATCTAAATAAGGACCATTCATTAAATCAATACAATACGGAATGGCTGGGAAAACAGCATCTAAACATTCTCGAATAGATTTTGGTTTACCTGGTAAGTTTAACACCAAACTATTATTTCTTAAACCAGCGGTTTGTCTCGATAGAATTGCTGTAGGAACAAATTTTAATGATTCCGCTCTCATAAGTTCACCAAATCCAGGCATCATTCTATCACATACAGCTTCTGTCGCTTCTGGAGTTACATCGCGTTTTGCTGGACCAGTTCCACCTGTTGTAATTACCAAACAACAGTTCTCGTGGTCAACCATATTAATAATTGTTTTTTCAATCAAGTCTTGCTCATCTGGTATAATTTTATAAACTTCTGTCCAGTCAGATATTAAATAATCATTCAATGTGTTGATAATTGCTTTTCCACTTAAATCTTCATAAACACCAGCACTAGCTCTATCGCTCACTGTTACGATTCCAATTTTGGCTTTCATATGTATTGGGTTAATTTGTTCTTTTCTTCAACTAAACAATGTAGCTGATTTTGATTAGGATAAAGGTAAATGAATTTAGATTTTACAGAAAGCTTAATCAACAAGAATTAGCTTATTCAATTTGAAATTCTAGGAGGACAGGTAAAGCTTGGTTGTTAAAATCAAATAAAGCTTGATTTTCCCAAGGAGATGCTTCAGTTCCTTGTTCACCTTTCCAAGCAATAAGCTCACCTCCCCAATAGCAAAAGCCAATTCCCATTTCAACTTCTTTAATTAATTGTTTCAAATCTCCAACAAATTTCTGTTGTCCGTTTGGGGTTGCTGGATAATCAGGTAAAATAAGATGTTCTTCTAATCCTACAATATTGTTTGTCCAGTCGTTCCAATCTAAAGTAAAAGGATACGCAGTTTCAGCAATTAGTATTTCTTTATTGTAAGAATTACTTAGTTCTTGCATTTTAGATTTAAGATTACTCAAAGATTTGCCATGCCATTTAGGATAATATGATAAACCAATAATATCATAATCGATTGTTTTTACTTGATTAAAGAACCAAGTTGAATTTTCTATTCCTGCAAAATGAAGTATAATTTTACAGTCTGACGAATGATTTCGCACGGCAGCAACTCCTTGTTTAATTAAATCAATAAAATTTTGTGTGTTATCTTCAATATTACCGCTTGGATGAAGTATTCCAGTGTTAATTTCATTACCTATTTGAATATAATCTGGTTGTATTTCTAAAACAACTTTTTTAGTATATTCATAAACGCTTTTCTGCAGCTCAGAAATATCTTGATTCTTCCATTCATTTGGGATTTCTTGTTGAGAGGGATCTGCCCAAGTATCTGAATAATGTAAGGTTAACCAAATTTTAAATCCCTTATTTTTAAGTTCAGATGTAAATTGTCTCACTTCTTCAAAGCCAGAATGGTTGTTTTCTGGTTGTACCCATAATCGTAACCGTATTGTATTAACACCACTTTTTTTTAGTATTGATAAAAATTCTTCTTGAGTTCCGTCACCGTTGTAAAATTTCGGAGAGAAAGCTTGTATTTCAGGAAAACTGGAAATATCAACAGCGCTTACAAACGTTGATGTAGGATTTTCCAAGACTGTACTTGTTCCATTCTCTTTAGAACAAGACCATAGTGTTAAAAGAAGTACGATTGGAAAAAGAAATTTATTCATGCACAATTATTTCTGAACTATTTGTTGTTGGTATATTGCTACAATATACTTTTTTTTAGATTAAAAATATTTGATTAATTCATCGTAAAAGTTTTAAACTTTAAAAGAAGAACTTCAAATTATGCACCTTTTCAAAAAATATGCTATCTAGAAAATGGATTTATTAACTTATAAGTATCTTTTAGAGTTTTGAAAAAATACTTTGAGACTGTAGATGTTCTGTAAAATAAAGACAGTACAAATCCGTTACAGGGTCTCGTTCTTGAATATTTAGAAACCAGAAATTAATAGTGACATGTAGAGTTTTTCCTTTTCTTTTTTAATAAAAGGTTAAAAATTTATAAAAGGCACAACTTACTGAGTAAGCATAGTGATTTACATTGTAGTATATCGAGTGGAATTTCAATTCTAAATAATAATGAAGCTATTTTAAAATCAACGTTTTATATTTTTGGGTTGATTCCAAACATAAAAGAAAAGATTATTGGATGTTAAACATTTTTTTATTGCAACTGGATTTATGGGCTAAATCAAACATAAAAAAAAGATCCGTATTCCATTCGAGAATAGAATGTATTTTTTTATAACTATATGGATTTGGTAGTTAATGTTTATTTTTTGATAAACTTTCTTTTATCAAATCCATCAGTTACAATTTCAATAGTATCTCCATTAATTTTACCTTCATATTTACGCCAATTATATTGAATGCCATTTATCCAATTACTATTATTATTTTTTACACTAAATGGAGTAATAGGTTTGTCAAAAAACATAGAATCGTTTACATATAAACTAAACGATATATTGGTTCTGCTTATTTTGAGCGAATCCATGTTCGCTCTGAAAAAACCAACATAATATCCTTCACGAGCTTCATCAAAATCATCACTAGTTCCGAAATAAGTACCTGTATCGTTTTTAAATTTTATATAATGATTTTCATTTATATCAGTATTATAATCATAAACATATTCATACGTTCCTTCTAAGAACATGAAATTTTCATCATTCTTTCCTCGAAGAACAGTAGCAATATTTTTTGCAGCTTCTCCAAATCCTTGACCAATATTAAAGACAATAATTAAGAAAAAAGTAAGTAATCCAATAAAAGTTATCACCACCATTATACATCCTAATTTTCCTCTTTTTACCTGCGATTGATACTTTGATTTAGTCATAATTAAATACCATTTCTTATTTGTCTAAAATTAAAGCAGGAATATTTAAAGATTTGTATAACTCATTATATGCATTCATTTCTGTATTGATAATAGCATCTCTTTCATTTTTATACACTTGCCAATCTTGCATTAAATCTTGAAATCTTTCTTTTGCTCCACGAGTAACTTTTGGATCTGCTTGGTCTATGTAGCTTGAGAGTTGAATAAGTTGCGAATTCAATTTATTATTGAAATTAATCACATCTTGAAAGGTTTTTTGTTTTTGTTGAATTAAATTTTCTTCCCAAGAATTAATTCGCTTTTTTAATTCATCTCCTGTTTTTAGGAGCTTTTTAGCGGTATCATTTCCTTTCAATAATTTGCTATAGGTATTTAATTGTGATTTAGCCGATCTCATTTGATTTACAGATGTATGCATGTCCTTTAAAGTAGCTTCAATTTGGACTAACATATTTTGTTGTTCTCTAAAATCTTGAGGAGTTGATTTGATGGCTGGATTCGGTAAAATTTTAGCTTGAGTTTCTGCTGTTGTTCCATCTAATGTCAATCGTAAGGTGTAGTTACCTGGCGCAACACTAGAACCTGAAAGTCCTCCAAAAACAAAAACTTTATCAATCGCTGGAATTGCTTCTCTGTTAAAATCCCAAGTAAATCTGTTATATCCTTTTTTAGAAGGTAATATTTGAGGTTTTGATGGTCCGCCTGGCCAAGATTTAAATCCTTTTGGTTTTTTATTAGTGTATGTTCTTATAACTTTCGAGTTTTGTAAAACTTCTAATTTTAAATCTAAAGTATCAGCATTTTTATCTAAATAATAATCGAATGTAACTCCACTTTTCGGATTCTGTCCTTGTCCAACAGCTTTTGAAACTCCTCCGAATATTCTATAACTATCTTTCGGTTTAAAAATCTCAACTGATTTTCTTTCTTTCGTCATATTCTGCAACACGCCTAAATCGTCTAAAATCCAAAATCCTCTTCCAGATGTTGCTGCCACTAAATCATTATCTTGAATGGTAAGATCGTTAATAGTAACAATTGGTAAATTCAAATGTAATCGTTGCCAATTTTTTCCATCATCATTTGAAATATATAAACCAGTTTCGGTTCCTGCATATAATAATCCTTTTCGCTTTTTATCAGCACGAACAACTCTTACAAAGCCATTTGGATCATCTAATCCATTTACAATTTTAGTCCAAGATTTTCCGTAATTATTAGTTTTAAAAACATAAGAATTTAAATCTAAAGTCTTGTATCTCATTACAACTACATAAGCAACGGCAGGATTATGTTCAGAGATATCAATGCTATTTATAATTCCGTCCTTAATTTCTTTCGGAGTAATATTTTCCCAATTGGCTCCTCCATTTCTTGTAATATGTAAAAGTCCATCATCACTTCCTGCGTATAAAACACCTTCTTCATGTTGAGATTCAACTAATGCAGTTAGTGTATTATAATTTTCTCCACCAGCTGCTTCGTTAGTGAAAGGTCCACCACCTGGGCCATGTTTATCTTTTTCATTTTTAGTTAAGTCAGGACTCACAGTTGTCCAATTGATTCCACCATCAGTAGTTTTAAAAACAACATTTCCTCCGTGATAAATTGTTTTTCTATTATGTGGAGATGAAATAATTGGAGCATTCCAATTATAACGATATTTAGAATCTTTAGGAGCAATACTTAATCCTAATTCTGGATATTCTTTTATGGCTTTTTGTTCTCTTGAAGCCTTAGTCCATTTGCTTATATTTCCTTGATATGTTCCACCGTAAACAGTTTCAGGATTATTTGGATCAAAAGCAATAAATGCACTTTCTCCACCAGCAACAGAATACCAATCTTTCCAATCAATTCCTCCATCATTAGTTCTACTTGCAATGGTGATTGCAGAATTATCTTGTTGTCCGCCATATACATTATACGGAACTAAATTGTCTGTAATGACTCTGTAGAATTGAGCAGTAGATTGATTTTGCTGAGTACTCCAGCTTTTTCCCCCGTTGAAAGAAATATTTGCACCACCATCATTTGAATTGATGAGGTTTGAATTGTCGTAAGGATTAATCCATAAATGATGGTTATCCCCGTGAGGAACAGGAATATTTGAAAATGTTTTTCCGCCGTCAATGGATTTCATTACTGGAGCATTTAAAACATAAACAATATTTTCATTTTGTGGATCGGCAAAAATCTCCATATAATACCAAGATCTGGCTATATTAACACGATTACCATTTACTTGTCTCCATTTTTTTCCTCCATCATCTGATCGATACACTCCACCTTTTTTACCTTCTGCCTCAATAACAGCAAAAACTCTTTCTGGGTTTACTCGAGAAACAGAAATTCCTGATTTTCCAAATTCTTTTGGTAATCCAGTAGCTAGTTTGGTCCAAGTTTCACCGGCATCAATTGATTTATAGAGAGCAGAATGTTTTCCGCCAGATTCTATAATCCAAGGATATCTTCTGTGTTCCCACATCGACGCATATAAAATCCTTGGATTCGTCATATCCATTGATAAGGAAGACGCACCTGTTGTAGTATTTGTATATAAAATTCTTTCCCAAGTTTTTCCTCCGTCGATTGTTTTATAAATACCTCTTTCTTCTGTCGGTGCATATTGAGCTCCTTGAGCAGCGACATATATAATATCCGGATTTTTTGGATGAATAATTACATCAGAAATATGTCTGGTTTTTTCTAATCCTAAATGAGTCCAAGTTTTTCCTGCATCCATTGATTTATAAACTCCATTTCCCATAGATGTCATAACACCTCGAGCAGCGTGTTCTCCCATTCCAACAAGTACAATATTAGTATCACTTTCTGAAACCGCAATTGCTCCAACTGATCCTGTTTTAAAGAATTTATCAGAAATATTTTTCCAGGTAATTCCAGCATCAGTTGTTTTATAAACTCCACCACCAGTAGAACCCATATAATAGGTAAGTGGCTGTCCAATAACTCCAGAAGAAGCAACACTTCGTCCTCCTCTAAATGGACCAATATTTCTCCATTTTAATCCGTGGAATAGAGAATCTGTAAGTTGAATTTCAGGTTGGTTGTTTTTCTTTTTTCTTTTTTGAGCTTCAGAATTGAAAGGAAGTATTAAAAGACAAACGAGTATAATTTGAAGGGTTTTCATGTAATAATTATTATCTGGTTGGTTGAATTATTGGTAGCTACAAAATCAATGCATATACCACTGTGAATTTAACCTAAATATTCACATGAAACAAAGAAAAGGGATGTGTTGGGTTTTATTTATACTTGGTTCCTATAAATTATTGTAATTTTTTAATTCTGACAATAGGACCCGGGCATAACGATTGATGGCAAGCCAAGCAATTGTTTACCATGTTTTTATAGTTTTTTGCTGTTTGATTTGTGTTTGAAGATTTTAAGTTTTTTATGCTTTGTAAGTATGAAGTGGCGAAAGCTTTGAATTCAGAAGAAGCAGCCTTTTCAGGTTCTGTTGCGATAGCACTAAAAATCTTTTCATGATCAAGGTTGATTTCTATTGGCTCGTTATTTTGAATATGTTTTTTGTTAATCATTGCTTCATCATAAATTTCTCTCATTAATAAAGCAAGTTCGCTATCTTGATTAACTACATTCTGAGAGTTTTCTTTGAGTAAGTTATTTTTTTGATTTTGAGTGCAAGATAAAAATGAAAATGGGATAAGTAGAAAGTAAAATTTCTTCATTTTTTATATTGTTGTTTCTTTTAATGATAAGTTGAATTCCATTATATTTTTTTGAACATACCATATTTTAATATGCAGTAAATAGCTTTTACACCATCTTTCCATCCAATTTTTTTACCTTCATCATATTTTCTTCCATAATAAGAAATTTCAACTTCCTTCAATCTTAAATTTTTAATTCGAGAAAGTTTAGCTGTTACCTCTGGTTCAAATCCGAAACGTTTTTCGGTTAATGGAATAGATTGAATAATGTCTGTCTTTAATAATTTGTAACATGTTTCCATGTCTGTTAATTTCAAATTGGAAAATAGGTTGGATAAGAAGGTTAGAAATTTATTAGCAAAATGATGTGTAAAATAGGATTTTTGATGAGGTAGATTTCCCAAAAATCGTGAGCCATATACAATATCAGCTTCTTCGTTTAGAATGGGTTGTAACAGTTTATTGTATTCATTTGGATCATATTCTAAATCAGCATCCTGAATAATTAAATATTCTCCAGAAGCATGAGATATTCCTTCGTGTATGGCACCACCTTTCCCAATGTTTTTTTTCATTGGAAAAAACTTTACATCTAAATCAGGACTGTCAGATATAAATTCTTTTACAATTGCAATTGAGTTATCTTTTGATCCATCATCGACAATTATAAATTCTTTTTGAATATTATTGATTAACTCAACGTTCTTTACCTTAGTAAGAAGTTTTAACAAGGTGTTTTCTTCGTTATATACAGGGATTAAGATTGAAAGTTTATTGATTAACATTTACAGAGTCTACTTTTATATTATTTTCATATCTGGATTTCTCTATGATTTGTCCAGCTTTATTTTTCTTTATTACTTCTCCATTTAGTTTTCCATTGGTCCAAGCACCATAAAGAATTTCTCCATTTTTGAAGCTTAGCTCTCCATCACCATGACGAAGATTATTTTTCCATTGTCCAGCGTATTTTTGACCATCCTCCCAAGTATATGTTCCATAACCATTTCTTTTTTCATTTTTCCAATCGCCCCAATAACCTAATTCGGAATTAAATTTCATTAAATATGTATTGGGATTTGAAAGTTGTTTAATGATTTTAAACTTTTGGGGATACCGATCAATCGCTGGAAGTAAATATTTTGAAGTTGAAGAATACCCTAATTGTTCGAGGACAACATAATCGACATTTTTATTTTTAAGGTATTCTATTTGTTTTTCTCTGTTTGTCGTATTGAGATAGCCAGTTACATGTTTCCTAGAAAATAAATAAAATAATGCGCCTTTACGGGAACATGTTACGGAGTTTTGTGAAGAATTATTTTTGATCCATTTAGCGAATTCAAAATAATTGGTATAATTATTAGCGTAACCCGATTTTGCTTTTTTATTGAGCTTTTGAATGGAGCTATAACCATAAAATGACAGCCAAGCGATTAATAAAAAACACATAGTTAAGTTTTGAATTAATTTTCTCTTTGAGGAATTCACTTTTTTTAAAATGAGTTTAATCATATGAAATATCCCATAAGCAAATAAGAAAATCAAAAAAGGAACTAAAGGAAGTAAAAATCGTGTTCCATACCAAACATATGGCCATAGCATGAGTATTCCAAAAAATGAGAAAATATAAATAATAACTAGGTTTCTGTGTTTGGTAAGTTTACATAAACCCAATAAAATAAAGGCAATACAAGTTACACCTATAATCCATTCTTGAATATTAGAAGAATCGACATACAATACCTCTTTGGTGTGAGTTAATGCAGATGGAATTTCTTTCGTAATATACCTGTGAATATTAATGATTATTCTTTCAAGAATATCATAAAAATTTATGGTTCCTAACTCTGGTTGATAAGGGTTTTTTAAAAAGAATTGGCTCGTGTAGGAATTATGTGAGCTTTTATTTCTTAAAAACCAAGGTAAATAAAGAAGCGTAAAGCTTAAAACTGTAACCAAACTATATTTCCACTTTTTTTGAATAATCAGAACAAAAGTAAAACTCAATAAAAGAGCTATTCCAATTGTTCTTATGTAAAATGAAAATACCAAACAGCCTAGAAACAGTAAGAATGTATAGTTTCTTAAAATGTATTTTTCAAAATCAATTTTTATAAATAAGAATAATGATAAAAGTGAAAAGAAAGTAAAAGGAATTTCACTCATCATTATTGTTGAGTATTGTAGTAAATGATAATTGAATAGGACAATTAGGCTACTTATCCATGCAATGAAATTATTATTTGTAAAACTAATTATAAGGAAAAACAGGACGTAAATACTACCAAGAAAGAACAAACCATTGGTGATTTTAATTACTGAAATCCGATTTGAAAAAGTTTTAATTGTAGCAGCGATAATCGTGGGATAACCAGGAGGAAAATGAAAGTGTTCTGATTTCGATTTATTATGAATGTTTTTGTACCCTTCTCCATCCGCAATCGAATTACCTAGAATATAGTAGCTTGCGTTATCTCCACCTAAGCTAATTTTACTGTCAAAAATAGAATTGTATACGGTTGAAAAACAAAAAAGTAAAGAAAGTAAGTAAATATAATTATGATACTTTTTATACTTACTAATTAAATTCCTCATGGTTTTGAAACACTATCAGTTTGTTGTGATAAATGTAATCAATATAATTTCAATTAGAAATAATTTAAAAATAGACCATTGGTAGCGTTGTTATTTTTATTAAAAAAAGTTAAACTAAAATAAATACTATTATTGTCAGGCAAAAAATCTACTCAATTTGTAAAATTACAATACAAGAAAATTTCAAATAGAAATTTATGGATTTAAAAAAATCTTTGATAGATAATAGTCATTATTTTATTTAAAAAGTAGAGAACTACGTATCGAATTGTTTTTAGTGAAAGAGGATTTATTTCTATGCACTTGTTATTACCTCATAATCCTATTCATATTTACACCTGGATAAAACCAGAAAAGCTCATCGATATATCAATGAGCTTGTATATACATATAGTTTTGAGCACTATTCTTTAATTAAACTTCTGGAAATTACAATTTTTTGAATTTCAGAAGTTCCCTCATAAATCTGAGTAATTTTTGCATCACGCATTAAACGCTCAACGTGGTATTCTTTAACGAAACCATTTCCACCGTGAATTTGTACAGCTTCAACAGTGTGTTCCATGGCTACTTTAGAAGCATATAATTTTGCCATAGCTCCCGAACGATCGTAATTGTTACCAGCGTCTTTATCACAAGCAGATTGCATTACTAAATGACGAGCAGCTGTAATATCAGTATACATATCTGCTAATTTAAACGCGATTGCTTGATGATTGCAAATCTCCGTTCCAAAAGCTTTACGCTCTTTAGAATATTTTAATGCTAATTCGTATGCTCCTGAGGCAATACCGAGTGCTTGAGCAGCAATACCAATACGTCCCCCTGATAAAGTTTTCATTGCGAATTTAAATCCAAATCCATCTTCACCAATTCTATTTTCTTTAGGAACTTTTACATCATTAAACTGTAAAGTATGTGTGTCAGAACCACGAATTCCTAACTTATCTTCTTTAGGGCCAATATGGAATCCTTCCATACCTTTTTCAACGATAAAAGCGTTAATTCCTCTGTGTCCTTTTGCTCTATCTGTTTGAGCAATTACTAAGTATACATCAGAGCGTCCTCCATTTGTAATCCAGTTTTTAGTTCCGTTTAATAAATAGTAATCTCCTTTATCTTCAGCCGTAGTTGCTTGTGATGTTGCATCAGATCCAGCTTCTGGTTCACTTAAACAAAAGGCACCAATAGATTCACCAGTAGCTAACTTTGTTAAATATTTTTGTTTTTGTTCTTCAGTTCCATATGCTTCTATACCGTAACATACTAAAGAGTTGTTTACAGATACCATTACAGAAGCAGAAGCGTCTATTTTAGAAAGCTCTTCCATAATTAATACGTAAGAAATAGTATCCATTCCGCTTCCTCCATATTTTGGATCTACCATTATACCCATAAATCCAAGTTCTCCCATTTTACGAACTAATTCGTCTGGAAATTCTTGTTTTTCATCTCTTTCAATAACACCTGGTAGTAATTCATTTTGTGCAAAGTCGCGAGCTGCATCACGTATCATTAAATGCTCTTCTGTAAGATTAAAATCCATTCTAAATCGTTGTAGTTATAAATTATTCTTAAAAAACGTCCCCAAAGATAGTCCTTTCATATGATTTTTTCAAAAGCTTTTATAATTTTACATTATGCAGAATCAGTATAAATATGTGATCGGATTAATGTCTGGAACTTCGCTTGATGGATTAGATTTAGTTTACGTGAAATTTAATCAAAAAAACTACAAAGATTTTCAAATTCTTCAGAGTTCAACAAAATCATATTCAGTTTATTGGAAGGAAACATTACAACATGCAATTTATAAGTCAAAAGAGGATTTAGATCGGATAGATATTGAATATGGTCATCTTCTAGGAGAAATGACAAATGAGTTCATTAATAAACATAATATTAGTGTTGTTGATTTTATTGCTTCACATGGACATACAGTTTTTCATCAACCAGATAAAGGAATCACATTTCAAATAGGAGATGGACAAAAAATAGCTGATGTTACAAGTTGTAAAGTAATCTGTGATTTTAGAACTCAAGACGTTCAATTAAAAGGACAAGGAGCTCCTTTAGTGCCAATTGGTGACGAGCTGTTATTTTCAGATTATGATATTTGTTTAAATCTAGGGGGTTTTGCAAATGTTTCTTTTAAACGAGATAATAAAAGAATCGCTTTTGATATTTGCCCTGTAAACATTGTGATGAATCACTACACCAAGAAAATTGGTTTAGAGTATGATAAAGGAGGAAAAATAGCTGCTAGAGGAAAAATTAATGAGGAATTATTAAAGGAATTAAATTCCTTAGCGTATTATAAAAAAAATCCTCCTAAGTCTTTAGGTTTAGAATGGGTTCAACAAATTGTATTCCCTACAATAAACAAATTGGAAACAGATATTCCTTCAATTTTAAGAACATTTATCGCACATGCTGCGGAACAAATTGGTAAGGTTTTTGATAAGTCAGAAAAGGTTTTAGCGACAGGTGGAGGAGCTTATAATAGTTTTTTGATAATGGAAATTGAACGATTTTATAATAAGAGAATTAAAATGGCTGATGCAGATATTATTGAGTTTAAAGAAGCTTTAATATTCGCATTTTTGGGTTTACTGAAGGAGAACAATGAAATTAATTGCTTGAGTTCGGTTACTGGAGCTGTAAAAGATCATTCCTCAGGTGAAGTTTTCTTGCCACAAAGCATAAAAAGTGTTCAGAATGAATAGTAAATATGAATGAAATTAAAAACTATGGAAAGTTTTTTTAAAAAAAGTTTCTACAGTAAACTGTCACCAAAATAATAAGAAATAATAATTCATACCATTTCATTAATAATGTATTGATATTTGTAATACTTAACGACTTTTTTTTTGGTAAGTTTGCCAGATAAGATAAAAATTTAAAAAAAATAGAAATGACGCAACTTTAGCTTACATGATTTAAAAATAATAAAACACACGAACTAACGATTAAACAAACCTTAATTTATTTTAAATCATGAAAGAATTATTAAAAAAATACGAAGAAAAACAACCAGAAATAGTTTTTAATTGGAAAGACTCAGAAACAGAGGCCGAAGGATGGACGGTAATCAATTCATTACGTGGAGGAGCTGCAGGAGGTGGAACAAGAATGCGTAAAGGATTAGATAAATATGAAGTAATGTCGCTTGCAAAAACAATGGAAGTTAAATTTACTGTTTCTGGTCCAGCTATTGGAGGTGCAAAATCAGGTATCAACTTCGATCCACAGGATCCACGAAAAGAAGGAGTCTTGAGAAGATGGTATAATGCTGTAGCCCCTTTATTAAAAAATTATTATGGTACTGGTGGTGATTTAAACGTGGATGAAATTCATGAAGTAATTCCAATTACCGAAGAAAGTGGAGTTTGGCATCCGCAAGAAGGTGTTTTTAATGGTCACTTTAAACCAACAGAAGCAGATAAAATTAATCGCATTGGACAATTACGTCATGGTGTAATAAAAGTTCTAGAAGACGAGCATTATTCTCCGTCAGTTCAAAAAAAGTATACCGTAGCAGATATGATTACTGGTTACGGAGTTGCGGAAGCAGTGAAACATTTTTACTCTATTTACGGAGGTAACGTAGCTGGGAAAAGAGCTGTTGTTCAAGGATTCGGAAATGTTGGTTCAGCTGCTGCATATTATTTGGCTCAAATGGGAGCAAAAGTTGTTGGAATTATAGATAGAGTAGGAGGAGTTATTAATGAAGAAGGGTTTTCTTTTGAAGAAATTAAGGAGTTGTTTTTAACTAAAGATGGTAATACTTTAGTAGCTGAACAAATGATTCCATTTGAAGAGATGAATGAAAGAGTGTGGAATTTACCTTGTGAGATTTTTGCTCCTTGTGCCGCATCTCGTTTAATTACAGAAAAGCAAATTAATCAAATGATAAATTCAGGATTGGAAGTTATTTCTTGTGGAGCAAATGTACCGTTTGCAGATAAAGAAATTTTCTTTGGTCCAATAATGGAAGAAACTGATAAAAAAGTGAGTTTAATTCCTGATTTTATTTCGAATTGTGGAATGGCAAGAGTTTTTGCTTATTTCATGGAAAAAAGAGTTTCTATGGATGATGAAGCAATTTTTCAAGATACATCAAACACAATTCGAAAAGCTTTAGAAGTCGCTCATGCTAAAAATTCATCAAAGACTAGCATTAGTGAAACAGCGTTTGAAATAGCGCTAAAAGAGTTAACTTAAAATTAAATTTAATTATGTTGAAACATTTCTTAGGAAATAGCCCCAAATGGTTTAAAATGACCATGATTGGTTTCTTAATTTTCAATGTGTTTTCCTTTTTTGTATTAGGTAAAACCATTACGGCTTGGTTGTTTATTGGTGAGTTTATTTTCACTTTAGCCATGGCATTAAAGTGTTATCCTTTGCAATCAGGAGGGATTTTAGCTGTTGAAGCTTTAATTTTAGGTCTTACTCACCCAATGTATAAATTAGATGATAGTGGAAATGTTGTAAAAGATACTTTAGGAGAACCTATTAAAGGAGGAGTTTTACTTGAAGTTGAACATAATCTTGAAGTGATTCTTCTTTTAGTGTTCATGGTGGCAGGCATTTATTTTATGAAACCTTTATTAATGTTTATTTTCAGCAAGGTTTTTACTAAAATACGTTCAAAGCTGATTTTATCTTTACTTTTTGTTTTTTTGGCAGCAGTATTATCTGCATTTTTAGATGCCTTAACAGTAACAGCCGTTTTAATTAGCGTTGCTGTTGGGTTTTATGGAGTATATCATAAAATACATTCAAGTGCTTCTGCTGATTATGACGACGATCGTGTTTTAGATCGAAAAGAATTAAGTGGAGAAACATTAGAACAATTCCGAAGTTTTTTGCGAAGTTTAATTATGCATGGTGTTGTAGGTACCGCTCTTGGTGGAGTATGTACACTAGTTGGAGAGCCTCAAAATCTATTAATTGGTGAACGATTAGGTTGGGATTTCGTGGAATTTTTCTTAATGATGGCCCCTATTACAATTCCAGTATTGGCGGCAGGTTTGTTAACAACGGTTGTGTTGGAAACAACAGGCTGGTTCGGTTTTGGAGCTAAGTTACCAAAGGTTGCAGCAGAAATTATTGAAAATTATACAATTGAAGAAGATAAGAAGCGAACGGATAAAGAGAAGTACGGGCTTGTTGTTCAAGGTGTTTCAGCAGTGTTATTAATTTTAGGTTTAGCTTTACACATTGCACCAGTTGGATTTATCGGATTAGCATTAATCATAGTACAAACAGCGTTTATGGGGATTGTTGATGAACATAAATTAGGTCACGCTTTTGAAGAGGCATTACCATTTACAGGTTTATTAGTTGTCTTTTTTGTTATTGTTGCGATGATACATGATCAGCATTTGTTCAAGCCAATTATTGATTGGGCATTACAACAAGATATTGAATCACAGCCAGGTCTATTTTATATTGCAAATGGATTTTTATCAGCAATTAGTGACAATGTGTTCGTTGCAACTGTCTACGTAGGAGAAGTAGAAAGTGCTTTTAAAAGTGGTGTTATCAATAGAGAGCATTTCGAGAAGTTAGCTGTGGCGATTAACACAGGTACTAATTTGCCAAGTGTTGCAACACCAAATGGTCAAGCTGCATTTTTATTCTTATTAACATCATCTTTAGCTCCATTAATCAATTTATCGTATGGTAAAATGGTTAAAATGGCTTTACCTTACACGATAGTTTTAGGTGGTTTGGGTTATTTAATGGTGAAAATTATGCTTTAAGAACTAAATTCTAAAGAAATATTAAAATCCTGAATTTTTAGAATTCAGGATTTATTTTTTATACTTTTAATCAAAAGAAAACGTTTTACGAAAAACATCAAATCTGTTTTATGCTTTTATTTATTCAAAAAGTCGAAAAAGAAATTACCGAAGGAGCTTTAAACGAGGCTACACAAGAAAAGACATTATCAATCATCCAATTAATTAAGGATGGTGGTCTTGGTGGACAAATAATTATCGCTTTGTTATTTGTGTTATTAGGAGTGGCCCTTTATATCTATTTTGAGAGATTCTTTGCGATAAAATCCGCTTCGCATGTAGATAAAGATTTTATGAACCAAATTCGTGATTTTGTTGTTAATGGACAATTAGACGCGGCAAAGGCTTTGTGTCAAAATACAGATAGTCCAACTTCTCGATTAATTGGAAAGGGTATTTCAAGAATAGGAAAACCTCTAGAAGATATTAATACAGCAATTGAGAATGCGGGTAAGCTTGAAATTTATAAACTAGAAAAGAATGTTTCTGTTGTTGCAACTATTTCAGGAGCAGCTCCAATGATTGGGTTCTTAGGAACAGTAATCGGTATGATTGTTGCAATTCACGAGATTGCGAATTCTGGAGGGCAAATTGATATTAAAATGCTTTCCGATGGTTTATATACTGCTATGACTACTACAGTAGCTGGATTAATTGTTGGTATTGTGGCCTATATAGCTTACAACCATTTAGTGGTAAGAACGGATAAGGTTGTTTATCAGATGGAAGCTAAATCAGTTGAATTTTTAGATTTATTAAATGAACCTGTGTAATGAATTTAAGAGGTAGAAATAAAGTAGATCCCAATTTTAATATGTCATCAATGACGGATATTGTCTTTTTGTTGTTGATATTTTTCATGTTGACATCTACTTTGGTTACTATTAATGCGATTGATTTGTTTTTACCGAATGGAAATGGGAAGACTGAGAATAAAACAAAAGTCGCTGTTTCAGTAACAAAGGAAGGAGTATTTTATATTAATAAAACAAAAGTTTCAGCTGCTAATTTGGAAAGAAAACTTGTTGAGGCAACAAGTGGTGTAGAAGGAACTAAAAGCTTAGTGATTAGAGGAGATAAGAAAGTGAACTACGAAGAGGTGGTAAAGATCATCGATATTGCGCATAGAAATAAATTGAAAATGGTTTTGGCCGTAAAAGGAAATTAAATTATGCAATTATTTGACACTATACACAAGAGAAAATCTGCAATATTAACTTCGGTTATACTGCTGTTATTGATTTTTGTGATGTATGGTTTCGGTATGAAATACATGGATCCTCCTATTGAATATGGAGTGGCAATAAATTTTGGTGATTCTGATGTAGGAGACGGTTCTCCTGTGGAAAAAGTTAAAATTACTGAACCAAAAGTTGAAGAAATTGAAGAGGTAAAGGAAGAGGTTCAAGAAGAAATTGTTGAAGAGACTACATCAAATCCAACTAATGAGGATGTGCTGACAGATGATTCCAATGAAGACGTACCAGTTGTTGAAAAGTCAGATCAAAAGAAAGAAGTTGTTGAAGAAGAGAAAAAAGAAGAAGAGAAAAAAGAAGAGGTGATAAAAGAGAATAAGTCTGAGCCAAAACCAAGGCCAAAACCATCAAAAGCCGCAACGGATGCTCTAAATAGTTTGTTAAATGGATCACCATCAGATGGGGATAATGCAAAAGGAGAAGGGGATAATGCGGATCCTGGTGTTAAAGGAGATCAAAAAGGCGATCCAAATTCCAATAAATATTATGGACAAATAGGCGGTGGTTCTGGCGGAAAATACAATTTGTCAGGAAGAAAAGCTTTATCTAAGCCAAGAGAAAATCCAGATTGTGAAGAAGAAGGCATTGTTGTAGTTTCAATTAAAGTTAATCAGAATGGGAATGTTGTTGAAGCAAAGCCAGGGGCAAAAGGAACGACAAACTCTGCATCATGTTTGTTTGAAGCAGCTAAAAAAGCAGCGCTTAAAACCAAATGGAATGCTGATGGAAAGGCTCCTTCAACTCAAGTGGGAACTATAATTTACAAATTTTCTTTATCTAAATAAATTTATGACTTATAAAGAAGCAGTCAATTGGATGTTTAATCAATTTCCTGTGTATCAGAATGAAGGTAAAAGTGCCTATAAAGATGACCTATCTAATTCAATACAACTTGCCAATTATTTAAAGAATCCAGAAAATAAATTTAAATCTATACACGTAGGTGGAACAAATGGTAAGGGTTCAACAAGTCATATGATAGCCTCTATTTTACAAGAAGCTGGATATAAAGTCGGGTTGTATACTTCTCCACATTTAAAGAGTTTTACTGAAAGGATTAAAATAAACGGAGAAGAGATTCCTGAGGGGAAGGTTTTAGATTTTGTCAATAGTCATAAGTTTTTTTTTAAAAAGCATCAATTATCATTTTTTGAAATGACTGTAGGGATGGCCTTTGATTATTTTGCTAAAGAGAAGGTTGATGTTGCAGTTATAGAAGTTGGTTTAGGAGGAAGATTAGATTCTACAAATATTATTACTCCTGAAATGTCGGTAATAACTAATATAGGGTTAGATCACGTTCAGATTTTAGGAAATACATTAGAGAAAATTGCTAGTGAAAAAGCGGGTATCATTAAATCTATTGTTCCTGTAGTTATTGGAGAAAAGCAATTAGAGATAGAACATGTATTTGTTGAAAAGGCTAATGAACTTGATGCTAAAATTACCTTTGCTTCTGAAGTAGTTCAGGAAGTATATGGGACTGATTTATTAGGTAGTTATCAACGACATAATATGAAAACTGCAATTTGCACAGTTCAAAACTTGAGAAATTTTAAAGTTACTCCGGATGTAATTGAAAAAGGTTTACTTAATGTAAAAACGAATACCAAATTAAGAGGAAGGTGGGAAATTTTGGAACATTCTCCTAAGGTGATTTGTGATACGGCGCATAATAAAGAAGGGTTAACTTATGTGATGGAGCAGCTTAAAAAGGAAAAATATGACAATTTACACATCGTATTAGGTGTTGTTTCAGATAAAAATTTAGACGAGATTTTACCGTTATTTCCAAAAGAAGCAATTTATTATTTCTCAAAACCAAATCTACCGAGAGGACTTTCTGCTGAAATTTTAAAAAAAGAATCAAAAAAGTTCGAATTGTTAGGAGAACAGTATGAAAGTGTGTTGTGTGCCTATGATGAGGCTGTTAAGGTTTCTTCTTCTGCGGATTTAGTTTTTGTAGGAGGTAGCACATTTACGGTAGCGGAAATTTTATAGCAAAAAAAAGCAAAAAAAACATTGTCAGAATTCAAAACTGTGTTATATTTGCATCCGCAATAGCAAACGAGGGCGCGTAGCTCAGTTGGTTCAGAGCACTTGGTTTACACCCAAGGGGTCAGGGGTTCGAATCCCTTCGCGCCCACAAAAACTCAAAAGCTAAATTGCATACAGGTTTACCGAATCCTGACAAAAATTTCGGGCGCGTAGCTCAGTTGGTTCAGAGCACTTGGTTTACACCCAAGGGGTCAGGGGTTCGAATCCCTTCGCGCCCACCAAAGCCTTCAGGGAACTGAGGGCTTTTTTATTTTACTTTACTCTATACTTTGCTTTAGATTTTGTAGGTTTGCCTAATAGAATAAATGGTTCGATTTTTATGAATATTAATCTTTCAAATAAGAAGATTTTGGTTACCGGTGGCGCTGGGTTTATTGGTTCTAATCTGTGCGAAGAACTTTTAAAACGGGATAATTATGTGGTTTGTCTTGATAACTTTGCTACAGGGAAAAGAGAAAATATTGAGGAGCTTATGAAGGATTCGAAATTTGAATTAATTGAAGGAGATATTCGCAATATTGATGATTGTCAAAAGGCAGTAATCGGAGTTGATTATGTTTTACATCAAGCAGCGTTAGGTTCTGTGCCAAGATCAATTAAAGATCCAATAACTTCTAATGATGTTAATGTGAGTGGTTTTTTAAATACGTTAGTGGCTGCTAGAGACGAAGGAGTGAATCGATTTGTATATGCAGCTAGTTCTTCAACTTATGGTGATTCCGATTCTTTACCAAAAGTTGAAGACAAAATTGGGAAACCTTTATCACCTTATGCTATAACAAAATATGTAAATGAGCTGTATGCTGATGTTTTTTCAAAAACCTATGGTTTAGAAACGATTGGTTTAAGGTATTTTAATGTCTTTGGCAGGAAACAAGATCCAAATGGAGCTTACGCAGCTGTAATTCCAAAATTTGTAGGTCAGTTTATGAAAGGGGAATCTCCTGTAATTAATGGTGATGGTAATTATTCAAGAGATTTTACATACATTGACAATGTAATTCAAGCTAATTTACTTTGTTTAGCGTCCGATAATCCAGAGGCAATTAATACTATTTATAATGTAGCCTTTGGAGAGAGGAACACATTGAACGATTTAGTTCAATATTTAAAGAAGTATTTATCTGAATTTGATAAAAGTATAGATAATATTGATATTAATTATGGTCCGAATAGACTAGGAGACATTCCTCATTCTCTTGCAAGTATTGATAAAGCGAAAGAATTGTTGGGTTACAAGCCTGAATATTCTTTAGAAAAAGGTTTGAAAGAGGCAGTGAAATGGTACTGGGAAAATTTATAATTAAATTTTATGAGTGAGATTAAAATAGGAATAATCGGTTTAGGATACGTAGGCTTACCCCTAGCTAGATTGTTCGCAACAAAATATTCGGTAGTTGGATTTGATATAAATCAAAGTAGAGTTGATGAGTTAATGACAGGAGTTGATTCTACTCTTGAAGTTGAAAATAGTTTATTACAAGAGGTTCTGGTTAATGATGATTCTAAAGTTGGACTGTTTTGTTCTACAGATATAAATTCATTATCGGATTGTAATTACTTTATTGTTACCGTTCCAACACCTGTTGATAAAAATAATCGACCGATTTTAACTCCACTTATTAAAGCAAGTGAGACTGTTGGTTCAGTATTGAATAAAGGAGATGTAGTGGTTTATGAATCTACAGTTTATCCAGGAGCTACAGAAGAGGACTGTATTCCTGTATTAGAAAGAGTTTCAGGTTTAGTGTTTAATGAAGATTTCTTTGCTGGTTATTCTCCAGAAAGAATTAATCCTGGTGATAAGGAACATACAGTTGAAAAGATTCTAAAAGTTACTTCTGGTTCAACACCTGAAATAGGGAAAAAAGTTGATGAATTATATCGCTCTGTAATTTCTGTAGGAACACATTTGGCCCCAACAATTAAAGTGGCAGAGGCTGCTAAAGTCATAGAAAATTCTCAACGGGATATTAATATTGCGTTTGTAAATGAGTTGGCTAAAATCTTCAATTTAATGGATATTAATACGTATGATGTCTTGGAAGCTGCAGGTACAAAATGGAATTTCCTTCCGTTTAAACCAGGTTTAGTTGGTGGACATTGTATTGGTGTTGATCCTTACTATTTAGCACAGAAAGCTCAAGAATTTGGTTATCATCCAGAGATTATTTTAGCAGGAAGAAGATTAAATGATAGTATGGGAGATTATGTAGCTTCTGATGTTTTGAAGTTGATGATTAAAAATGACATCAGGATTAAAAATGCGGAGGTTTTAGTTTTAGGTATTACTTTCAAAGAAAATTGTCCTGACGTTCGAAATACAAAGGTTGTTGATGTGATTCAAGCATTAGAAGATTACGAAATGAATGTTTCTTTATTTGATCCATGGGCAGAGCCAGATGAGGTCAAGAAAGAGTATGGGTTATCTTCAGTAAAAGACGTTCCAAACAATAAGTTTGATGCCGTAGTTTTAGCGGTTGCTCATAATGAATTTAAGACCTTGGATTTTGATTCATTGAAAAATGATAAAGCGATTGTATATGATGTGAAAAATGTACTATCGAAAGAATTAAAAGATAAAACTTTATAGATGAAGAAATTTGCGTTGATTGGTTTGGCGGGATATGTTGCGCCAAGGCATTTGAAAGCTATAAAAGACACGAATAATGATTTAATAGCTGCACTTGATAAATTTGATAGTGTAGGTGTTATGGATAGTTATTTTCCTAATGCAGATTTTTTTGTCGAAATTGAACGTTTTGATAGATACTTGGAAAAGCTTAAATATGAGAAGAATAAAGTGTTGGATTATATGAGTATTTGTACTCCTAATTATTTACACGATTCTCATATTAGAATGGCGTTAAGAAGAGGAGCAGATGCAATATGTGAAAAACCATTAGTGTTGAATCCTTGGAATATTGATGCTCTACGAAAAATGGAAAATGAATCAGGTAGAAGAATTTGGAATATTTTACAATTAAGGATGCATCCAAGTATTTTAGACTTGAAAGACAAAGTTAAAAATGCTCCAAAGGATAAAGTCTTTGATATTGATTTAACTTATATTACCTCTAGAGGGCATTGGTATTATACTTCATGGAAAGGAGATGAGTCGAAATCAGGCGGAATTGCAACTAATATCGGAGTACATTTTTACGATATGCTTTCCTGGGTTTTTGGAGATGTAAAAGAGAATACAGTCCATGTTCATTCTCATGATAGAGCAGCTGGCTATCTTGAATTTGAAAGAGCTCGAGTTAGATGGTTCTTGTCAATTAATAGCAATGCATTACCAGAGGAAATTAAGGAAAAGGGGCAACGAACGTATCGTTCCATAATGATAGAAGGAGAAGAGTTGGAGTTTTCTGGTGGATTTAAGGATTTGCATACCAAAGTATATGAAGGTATTCTTGAAGGGAAAGGATATGGTTTGGAAGATGCTAGACAAGCCATTGAAATAGTTCATGAAATACGAAATACACAACCAAAAGGTTTGATTGGAGAATATCATCCCTTTGCTTCTCAAGGTTTGGAGCCACATCCCTTTAATAGATAACTTTATGAGAATTATTGCGATTATAGGAGCTAGGCCTCAATTCATAAAGCATTTTCCATTTGAAAAAGCTTGCGAAGGAAAAATAGATTTAAAGACGATTCATACGGGGCAGCACTATGATGAAAATATGAGTGCGGTTTTTTTTGAACAATTAGGTATGAAAAAACCTGATTATAAGTTGAATATAGGGAGTGATAGTCACGGAGCACAAACAGCAAAAATGATGATTGAGATAGAAGAAATTCTAGTTCAAGAAAAACCAGATGGAATTGTTGTTTACGGGGATACAAACTCTACTCTAGCTGGGGCGTTAGTTGCGTCAAAAATCCATATACCTATTTTTCACATTGAAGCTGGGCTTAGAAGTTTTAACAAAGAAATGCCTGAAGAAATAAATAGAATATTAACAGATCATATTTCAACCTGTCTTTTCACTCCTTCAAGTAAAGCTACAAAAAACTTACAAGATGAAGGCATCGTAAAAAATGTACATGAAGTCGGAGATATAATGAAGGATTTAGTTTTTTATGTAAAAGAAAACAAACTCTTTAAAAGTATTAACGTGGTAGAAGAGTTTTATTATGCCACAATTCATAGGCCATATAATACTGACGATAAATTAAGATTAGATTATATATTACAAGTTTTAAATGATTTGGATAAATCTGTAATAATGGCAATACATCCTAGGACTAGAAAAAACATTGAGATATTTAATTTAAAGTTTGACAACTTTAGGAATATAAAATTTATTGATCCACAATCATATTTAGATAATTTATCTTATCTAAAAGAATCTAAAGGTTTGATAACAGATAGTGGAGGAATGCAAAAAGAAGCATACTGGTTACATAAGAAATGTGTAACTATTAGAACAGAGACAGAATGGATTGAGACATTAAAAGGAGGTAACAATAAGTTAATGTTTAAAGATTTATCAAGTTTAAATATAGAACTACTAAAGTTTAAATCAGACTGGAATGATGAGCTTTACGGCAATGGTGATAGTTCTAAAAAAATAGTCCATGGAATATTGAATTGTTAATGTAAATGAAACATTAATAAAGTAAAAAAAGCTTTCTATTATAGAATAACTTAATATATTTGTCCATCAAAAAAGAAAAGAATATGAAAGTAGGTATAACATTTAGTGCATTTGATTTACTTCATGCAGGCCATATCAAGATGTTGGAAGAAGCAAAACGTCAATGTGACTTTCTAATTTGCGGATTACAAACAGACCCAACAATAGATAGACCTGAAAAAAATAGACCTGTACAGTCAGTAGTAGAAAGGTATATCCAGCTAAAAGGATGTAAATATGTTGATGAAATAGTCCCTTATGCCACTGAACAAGATTTGGAAGATGTTTTAAGATCATTCCATATAGACGTTCGAATTATCGGAGATGAATATGCTAATAAAAAGTTTACTGGAAGAGATTATTGTGAAAAAAAGGGGATAGATTTGTATTTTAATAAAAGAGAACACAGATTTTCCAGTAGTGGACTTAGAAAAGAAGTGCATCAAAAAGAAAGTTTAAAAGCCAAGGATAAATAATTTATGAATATAGCAGTAATTGGATCTGGTTATGTAGGTCTAGTTTCAGGAACATGTTTTTCTGAAATGGGTAATAAAGTAACCTGTGTAGATATTAATCAAGATAAAATAGATAAATTACAAAAAGGAATTATTCCAATCTACGAGCCAGGTCTAGAGAAAATGGTTCTTAAAAATGTTGAAAAGAAAAATCTGTTTTTTACAACAAAATTAGAGGAAGCCATTGAAGATGCTCAAGTAGTTTTTATAGCAGTTGGTACTCCAATGGGGGAAGATGGTTCTGCAGATCTTCAATATGTTATAGCTGTTGCAAGGGAGATTGGTCAAAAAATGAAAAAGTCTTTGATCGTAGTTGACAAATCGACAGTTCCTGTAGGTACCGCCGATAAGGTGAAAGCAACCATCCAGGAAGAACTAGATAAAAGATCAAGTGATCTTGAGTTTCATGTTGTTTCTAACCCTGAATTTTTAAAAGAAGGGGATGCTATTAATGATTTCATGAAACCAGATAGGGTAGTTATTGGAGCTGAATCTAAAACTGCATTTGATAAAATGAAAGAGCTTTATAGTCCCTTCTTTAGAACACGCGATCGTTTTATTACAATGGATGTTCGTTCGGCTGAAATGACTAAGTATGCAGCTAATGCAATGTTAGCTACTAAAATTTCTTTCATGAACGAGATGGCCAACATATGTGAGAGGGTTGGAGCCGATGTAGATAATGTACGTTTAGGTATTGGTTCTGATTCTAGAATCGGTTATAGTTTTATATATCCTGGTTGTGGTTATGGAGGATCTTGTTTTCCTAAAGACGTTAAAGCTTTAAAAAAAATAGCAGAAGAGAATAATTATAAGGCTCAGTTAATAGAGTCAGTTGAAGATGTAAATAATCGTCAAAAGTTTGTGATATCTGAAAAGATAATCAAATTATTCGGAAATGATCTATCTGCAAAAACTTTTGGTATATGGGGACTGTCTTTTAAGCCAGGAACAGATGATATGCGTGAAGCACCGGCAATATATGTAATAAAGGAGCTGGTAAAGAGAGGAGCCGTAGTGAAGGCGTATGATCCTAAGGCAATTGAAGAAGCGAAACATTTTTATTTGAAAGATATTAAGAATGTTGAATATTGTGAAAGGAAATACGATGTGTTACGTGATTCAAACGCTTTAATTCTTTTAACAGAATGGAAGGAATTTAGATCGCCAGATTTTGATGAGATAAAAAAAGAATTGATTGAACCCATAATCTTTGACGGTAGAAATCAGTATATAGCCTACAATATAGAAGAAAAGGGATTTGAGTATTACAGAATAGGAAAGTGATTTTATGGATTATTTAAAACTGATAAATAGAGATAAACTTCTCTTTAATGCAGATGTTTCTAAAAACCAACAAGAGCTATTAAATGAAGTGTCAAAGTCTAGTTTTCTCGTTTTAGGAGGAGCAGGTACAATTGGTCAGGCAGTTACCAAGGAGATTTTTAAAAGGAATCCTGAGAAATTACATGTTGTAGATATAAGTGAAAATAATTTAGTCGAACTGGTTAGAGATATTAGAAGTTCTCATGGGTACATTGAAGGCGATTTTAGAACATTTGCACTTGATATTGGTTCTTTAGAGTATGACGCTTTCATAATTAATCAAGATAGGTATGATTATGTGTTAAATTTATCTGCATTAAAACATGTTAGGAGTGAGAAGGATCCATACACTTTGATGAGAATGATTAAGGTGAACATCCTTAACACAATTAAAACTATAGATCAATCCATAAAAATGAATACAAAAAAGTATTTTTGTGTTTCTACTGACAAGGCCGCAAACCCTGTAAATATGATGGGAGGGTCTAAACGTATTATGGAGATGTTCTTAATGGAGAAGAGCAGGTACATAAATATTTCCACAGCTCGGTTTGCTAATGTAGCTTTTTCCGATGGATCATTATTACATGGTTTTGAACAAAGAATAAAAAAAAGACAACCAATTGCTGCACCATCCGATATTAAAAGATATTTCGTTGTTCCCCAAGAGTCAGGAGAATTATGCTTAATGTCATGTATCTTTGGAGAGAATAGAGATATATATTTTCCTAAATTAGACCAAGGGTTACACCTAATTACTTTCTCTGAAATAGCAGAAAAATTTCTGAAAGACAAAGGTTACGATCCTTATTTAGTTAAAAGTGAAGAGGAGGCTAGAGCATCTATAAACACTTTATTAGCTGATGGAAAATGGCCATGTTTGTTTGGTAAAAGTAATACAACTGGAGAGAAAAGTTTTGAAGAGTTTTTTACGGAAAAAGAAACATTAGACTTAAAAAAACATATTAATCTCGGAATTGTAAAGAACGAGCCAGAATTTGATGAAGAGAAACTAATATATTTTTTAGATGTTATTAACAATTTACGAAAAAATAAATTTTGGGATAAAGAAGATATTGTTAACCTCTTTCACAAAATGATTCCAAATTTTGGTCATAAAGACATTGGTGTATATTTAGATTCTAAGATGTAAAATGGATCAAACAAAAAATATTTTAACATTAGTACGTGATTTATTTGATGTTAAGGAAGATTTCATACCATTACATGTACCTTATTTAAACGGAAATGAAAAAAATTATTTGAATGAGTGTATTGACTCGACTTTTGTTTCTAGTGTAGGTAAGTTCGTGAATTTATTTGAAGATAAAATAGCTGAATACACAAAAGCTAATCACGCGATAGTGTGTGTTAATGGTACAAATGCATTACATCTTTCTTTATTACTTGTTGGGGTTGAAAAAGGAGATGAAGTAATTACGCAGCCTTTAACCTTTATAGCTACTACAAATTCAATTACTTATGCTAATGCAACTCCTGTTTTTGTTGATGTGGATAAAGATACTATGGGGATGTCTCCTAAATCACTAATAGAATTTTTAGAAGAAAACGCAGAATTGAGAGATGGAGTATGTTATAATAAGATCACTAAAAATAGAATCAAGGCCTGTATGCCTATGCATACTTTTGGTCATGCCTGTAGAATAGAAGAAATAGTTGATGTTTGTAAAAAATATAACATTGAATTAGTAGAAGATGCTGCTGAGGCAATGGGTAGTATTTATAAAGGTAAACATTTAGGTACTTTTGGAAGAATATCTGCTATTTCTTTTAATGGAAATAAGATAATGACTACTGGTGGAGGAGGGATAATTTTAACAAATGATAATAAGTTAGCCGCAAAAGCGAAGCATCTGTCAACACAGTCCAAAGTACCACACAAGTGGGAGTATGTTCACGATGATATAGGCTTTAATTACAGAATGCCCAATATTAATGCTGCGTTAGGGTTAGCACAGCTAGAGAATTTAGATTTTTTCCTTGAGAATAAAAGAAAGCTCGCAAAAGAATATTCAACTTTTTTTAAGAATAGTTCTGTTGATTTTTTCGAAGAGCGAGAATCTGAACAATGTAACTTTTGGTTAAATGCTATTATTCTAAATAATAAAGAAGAACGAGATTCTTTCTTAGAAGAAAGTAATAAAAAAGGAATCATGACGAGGCCTATATGGCAATTAATGAATAAACTTCCTATGTATAAAGACAATTTCAAAGGAGATCTTACAAATTCAGAATGGTTAGAAGAAAGGGTTGTTAATATACCAAGTAGTGTTAGAGCACTAAAATAATAAATATGAAAAAAATAAAAATTGGTTATTTTGCAGATGGACCATGGTCACATTTGGCTTTTGAGAAGTTAATAAAAGATGAAACAATAGATATAAAGTTTATAGTGCCTAGGTCAGATACAAAAGATGAGACCTTAAAAAAATTTTCTGAAAAGTATGGCATTGATTATCTGTATCCAGTAAAAATTAATGATACAGATTTTATTGAAAAATCTTCATCTTATGGATGTGATTTATTTGTTTCAATGAGTTTTAATCAGATTTTTAGAAAACAAATTATTAGTGTTCCTAAATTAGGAGTAATTAACTGTCATGCAGGTAAATTACCATTTTACAGAGGGAGAAATATCTTAAGTTGGGCTTTGATTAATGATGAAAAGGACTTTGGAATCACAGTCCACTATGTTGATGAAGGTATAGATACTGGAGATATAATAAAACAAAATATATATCCAATTAAAGAAGAGGACAACTATCAGACACTATTGAATATAGCTTATTCTGAATGTGCTAACATTTTATTCGATGCAATAAAAGAGATTCAATTAGGAACAGCGAAAAGAATAAAACAAAATACAATTCATTCGGTAGGTTTTTATTGTGGAAGAAGAGGGGTTGGTGATGAAATCATTAATTGGAATCAAACTTCTAGAGAACTCTTTAATTTTATTCGATCAATATGTAGACCTGGGCCGATATCAGTTACTTTTTTGAATGGAGAAGAAGTGAAAATTAATTGTGCAAAAATGGTAAATGAGGCACCATCTTACAAAGGTATTCCGGGGCAAATTTTATCAAAAGCAAAATTAGGCTATCTTGTTAAAACCAAGGATTCTTTTATAGAAATTTTTGATATAGAAACAAATGTGAAGTTAAAGGTTGGAGATAGGTTTAAAAACGAATTATAATGAGTAAGATGTCAAAGAAAGTAGAATTATTAAAGATAAATCACGATGCTTCACTAATAGATGCTATGAAGCAAATGGATAGGCTCGATAAAAAATCGTTACTAGTCTTTAATCAAGAAAAGTTCTTAAACATTATCAGTATAGGAGACATACAAAGAGCAATCATTAAAAATGTAGACATCAATGCGTCAGTTTTCAATGTATTGAGAAGTACTACAAGAATTGTTGCCGAAGATACTCCTTTTGAATCTATTAAAGAAATAATGAAGGAGTTTAGAACTGAACTGATGCCAGTTGTAGATGATAACAATAATTTAGTTGACGTTTACTTTTGGGAAGATGTTTTTTTGAAAAATCAAAGAAGAGAAAAAAGAGCCCTTAATTTACCAGTTGTTATTATGGCAGGAGGGTTTGGAACAAGATTAAGACCTCTTACTCATATTATACCGAAACCATTGATACCAATTGGCGAAGAAAGTATGATTGAACATATCATTGGGAGATTTCAAGATATAGGGTGTAATGAATTTTACACGTCTGTAAACTATAAGGCAAGAATGATTGAGTTCTATTTCAATGAGATTAAAGACAAAACCTATAAAATTGAATTTTTCAAGGAAGATAAGCCTTTAGGAACAGCAGGAAGTTTAAGTTTATTAAAAGGAAAAATTAACAGTACTTTTTTTGTGTCTAATTGTGATATTTTTATAGAAGAAGATTACTGTGAAATTTATGATTATCATAAAAGAAATAAAAATGAATTGACAATTGTTTCCGCTGTAAAGAACTATAATATACCATATGGAACATTAGTAACAAAAGAAGACGGTGTTTTAGAAAAAATTGAAGAAAAACCAAATTTTAACTTCCAAATTAATACAGGATTTTATATAGTAGAACCACATTTGATTGATGAGATACCAGAAAACGAATTCTTTCATATTACTCATTTAATGGAGAAATTACTTAAAGAAGAAAGAAAAATAGGAGTTTTCCCTGTTTCATCTGGTTCTTGGAAAGATATTGGAGTTTGGAGTGAGTATCTTAAAAATATAGGGATATGAGCTTGTTAAAAAAGATACTAGGAAAACTTGGTGTTATTAAAACTGATACAGTAAAGTTTCAAAATTATTTAGATAAGCTAAATATTCCTTTTCGTACCCATAATTCTCAAATTGATGCATTAACACCTTCTTTAATAAAAATAGGTAAAAACTTCATATCAGCACCAGGATCTAAAATAATATCTCACGATTCTAGTTTGGTATCTTCTCATGGGATATTAAGATTTGGTAAAGTAACTATAGGAGATCACGTTTTTTTAGGGGCTAATAGTGTGATTTTAGGAGAATCTTTTATTGGAGATAATTGTATAATTGGTGCTGGAGCAGTTGTAAAAGGAACATTTGAAGCTAATTCAGTTATCGTAGGTAATCCAGCTAAAAAAATAATGACAGTCCAAGAATTGTTATCCAAAACAAAAAATGGGACTAATTTTATTAATATTCCTGAAGAATTATTACAAAAGATGGAAAAAGCTAAATTATCTTTTGAAGATAGAGGAGAGATTGAATTTTTAGTAAATGAGAAGATTACTTAAGGATAAACTTTTAGTTTTATCATCAAGTGTAGGAAGTAAATTATTAGGATTATTAGCCTCGGTTCTTATTGTACGTTTGTTGCCCACTAAAGATTTTGCAGAATGGTCCTATTATAAAACATTCATAGTTTTTTTATTACCAATTTCTTTTTTAGGTATGGAGCAAGTTTTGCTGAGATATGCGTACTTAAAAGGAGTAGATAAAAAAAAGTTAAAGACTCAAACATTTAGCATAGGGATTGTTAGTTCGAGTCTTGTTATTTTTATTGGAGTTTTAGTAGTTTTTTTAATAAGACCTAAGAATTTTCAGAATACACTTTTGTTGATTTTTGTTTTTTTACAATTAATATCAGTGTCTTTTAATTTATTTTATCAGTACTTTTTTAGGATTGTAGATGATTTTTATAAATACTCAAAAATTATCTTTGCTACTTCTCTTTATGTTAGTATGGCATTAATAATAGGTGCTTTTATAAATGTTGAAACAATGGCATTATTAGCTACTCTAGCCTATTTAGTATATTATCTTACTAACCCTATTAAGATCAATTTTAGAGCTAGTTCATTATATAAAATAACGAAAGAGCAATTAAAATATGGAGTTAATATAGGGATTGGAGGTTTACTAAACAAAGGGATTTTTGTTCTAGATGTTATTTACATTGCTAATATGTTAAATAATACAGAGGGTTTAGCAGGATACAAAGTAATAACTCTTTTACCCTTCAACTTAATTTTAGTAGCGAATTCAATTCTAATAGTTGATTTTGGAGCTTTTGTAAATTTTAAACGAAAAGATATTCTAAAGTATTTGTTAAGTTATTGGAAAAAAGGAATAACGTTTTTAGTTCCTACAGGTGTAATATTATTCTTTTTTCATACAGAAATAATCAATCTACTATTCGGAGTTAAATATGTGCAGTATTCAAGTTTAATGTTTTACTATTTCTTATTTATTGCACTTATAATCTTGTTACGCTCACCAGTAGGGCAAATACTTAATGCATTAGGTTATGCTGGTTTCAATTCTATAATGACAGTCTTACAAACATTGTTCTTAGGATTGTTATTTATAATTCCATTAGAACTGTCACTTAAAGAGTTAATATTCTATTTCGGAGCCGTTGTTTTATTTTTAACTACAATTCAATTTATAAAATTATTTAAAATATGAGAGTATTAATAATTGGTCAGTGTCAAGGAGGTAATGCAAAAACATGGGAAGGTTTTTTAAATAATTACACAGAATTAGATCTAATACATTATGTATGCAGAAATTATTCTCAAGCTGATTTTAAACTAAAAACTAAAAATCAAAAAGTTTTTAAGCTTTATAATTATTTTAAAGGTTGGGGACTGTTAGAAAAAATTTGGATAAAAATAATGTCTTCATATATCTTCCCAATAATAATTAAATTATTAGATGTTTTTTATAAATATGATGTAATTCATATACAAGGAAATTATGCACCGAAATTTAACTTATCATTGATGAATGTAGTTAAGGCGAAAAAAGTCATGCATATTTATGGTAGTGATTTTTACCAGAAATATATTAATGGAAATGAGAAATCAAAAAGTAACTTTGAGGAAGTAATCAAACAATCGGATCATGTTCTATTCAACTTTGAAACATTGAAGAATGATTTTTTAAAAGAAATTAATTGCTCTGAAAAAGTTAGTGTTGGTTGTATGGGAGTTAGTGATTTTTGGTCAAAAGCTTATAATGAAAAATCATCTAACGATAATGTTATAAGAATTTTATCAGCTCGAGGCATGTATTTTTATAATAACGTTAGTTTTTTAGTAGATTCATTTATAGAGATTTATGGAGGTAACCCTAAGTTTGAGTTGTATTTAGTAAATGGTTATGGTTGGGATGAAGATGAGAAAAATGCCGTAATGGAAAAAATAAAAAATTACAATAATATTATTGCTAGAGTTGGAGAATGGATAAGTGATGAAGAGTTGAGATATTATTATGATCTTTGTGATTATAACTTTTGTATAGGTTCTACAGATCAATTAACGGTAAGTATTGTATATGGTTATTTAAGAAAAAGTTTAAATGTGTTATCTCCACTAGAAAATTATTCAGAATTAGATGAGTTACAATTTAAATCACATACTTATTTGCAAGATATTTCTAAAGAAAGTGTAGATAATTTACTTAAGAGTTTACCCAAAAAGGATAATAATATTTTGAACGAAGATCGTATTAAAGCAGAGGAAAATTTTTTATTTAGAAATAGATTTAAGAATACATTAAGGGTATATAAGAATTTGACAGAATAGATTTATGATTACAATTTTTTTTGAGGAGGCTATAAATAAAATAGATGATTTATTGGTCAACCAAGAATTACAAAATGGCCATAATGGTCCTTATAAAGATGAAGAAACTGATGTTAGAAAGATTTCTCATCTTTTAGTTCTATATGCTAATGCGCTAAAATCTGGATTAGACATAGAGGCGCGCCTTAAAATAGAAGAGTTAAAAGAAGCTCTTATTAATTCAGAGTATTATAAAGGAAAGGCTTACTTTAAATCTAGGAATAAACCAGGTAAAGATGAGGTGAATGGTGTTATTGGTATAGCATGGGTGATGGAGGGTTTATGTGCAGCATATGAGGTGCTAAAGGAAGAAAAGATTTTAATATTTTTAGAAAATATTGTAGAATCCTTAAATTTTAATAAAGAAAGAGGCTTATGGGAAAGGCCAACACATTTAGTAACAGATAAATCAGGAATTGACGAAACCTTTAACCACCAGCTTTGGTTAGCATATGCAATTATATACTATTTTAAAGTTGCAAATAAAGAAGTTTCAGATGATGTAAAAGAATTTTTTATAAAGTTAGATGTTAACTTGAGAATTCATAAGGAAGGATTAATAGTTCATTCTCTTAAAAATAGAATTGGCTTAAAAAATAAATTAAAAGATTTATTAAAAAGCATAAAGGTATATGTGAAATCCAGAATTAAAGGTACAACAACTAAATATAAGGAGAACGGATATCATTTATTCAATATGTTTGCTTTTTCTAGAATAGAATCTTTAGGGTATGGTTATCTATTTAAAGACTCAAGAAAAATAAGAAAAGCTTTAATTTACTCTTCAGGAGATCATTTGTATAATGAATTAAGCTCTAATTTAGAAGAAACGGATTACTATTCTATAGCACTTTCTTCATGTCTGAATTATAATAGATACGGCTTTCCATATAATGTTTCTGGTTTTGAATTTCTATATGTTAATAAAATTTTTAATCTCAAAAAAGATGTATTAGCTAATAAGTACTTTAAAAAACAAAAAGAAGTTTATGGTTATAAAGACGAGAAGAATAAATTTGTCGAAAAAATGAAAACGGAAGATGAAATAAATCTTTTATTAAGAGTTTATGAGTTAAGTTTTTGTTTGGTTGATTAAAAAAATGCGTAATAGTTAATACAAAGTGAAAATTATTTAAAGTAAAGTATAATTATAACTTTATTTGGGTTAATGAATTCATAATGATTTTAAAAAAAAATAAGAGGCAAGAAGATATATTATTTTTATTGTCTTTGATTCTAGTAATTGTTTTTCCGTTATTTCCAGACTATTTTGGTAATAATAGTTTTCATATTATTCCATTAACAATCTTTTTGAGTTTATTACTATTGCTTAAAAGAAGGAATAAGTTTAAATTGGATAAAGGAATTGTAAGACCTACTATTTTTTTCTTTATGACTTTTGTAATATTATTATTATCTCTTATTAATGAATCTTTTTTTATTGCTGAAGTACAAGTAAAAGACTTTATTGGAACGATAAAACCATTCTATTCATATTTGTTTTTTCTGGTAGGTTATGTATCAATAATGGATGATGAGAAAAAGATTAATTCGCTATGCCGTTTTTTTGAAATTTTAATTGTTTTTAGTTTCTTACTAGCAATTGTAGAAACATTTTTTCTTGATCAATTTAGAGGATTAATATATTTCTTATACAAAAGGAAAGAAAGATTAATTTTAATAGATAAAGCTACTGGTTGGTTTGGGGTTACATATTACTTTTCATATTTTATGTCTTTGTTATGTTTTTATTCTTTCTTTATGTTAACAAAGAGGAAAAGTATTTTTTACTTTTTATTGTTTTGTTTTTCTTTGATAACTATTTTCTTAACTCAAAGTAGAACTTTAATTCTTGCCTTGATTGCAGGATTTTTAATTCTTCCATTTCTAAAACAAAGTTTTAAGAATAAATCTGTTTATATTTTTTATGCCTTAGCACTTTTATTAGTTGTATATCTAGGATTACGATATAGTGATTTGTTACAAGAAAGATTAGGATATGCTTATATTGGTATCACAAGACTTTTTGAGCAAGGTGTAGAACTTCAAGGGGGAGACTCTGGATCAGTAAATGTAAGAATTAACCAATTCTGGTGGGCTTGGGAGGAGAATAAATATAAACTGATCGGTTATGGATTAGGACGAAGTACTGAAGTAGCTTTGGAATCAATATATGCGTATTACATGTATAGGTTTGGAATAATTTATTTAATTGCTTACATTTTGTTATTTTTTTACTTCTTTAAAATGGCATCTAAAATGGCAGTGAAATATAAAGATCATGTAACATATTATTCTTTTTTCTCTGCTTGTAGTATTTTTTATCTAATATCTCCTATAGCACTAATAGCATCTCCATCACATGAAATGCCTAAAATAGCTTTCATGTTTTATATATGTTCTGCTATAGTTTATAAGTTTTACATAAAAACAAAAAAGTATGGTTAAAATATCAATTATAATTCCTCATTATAATTCTATAAAAACCTTAAAAAGGTTACTAGAGTCCATTCCAAATGAAGGCTGGATAAAAACTATTGTTGTTGATGATGGTAGCGCCCAAGACATTTCAGCGGTAAAGAATTCCTTTAGTCATGTGCTCTTTTTAAAAGTGCCAGAAGGAAAAAAAGGAGCAGGAGCAGCAAGAAATATAGGAATACAGAAAGCAGAAGGTAAGTATCTTCTTTTTGCCGATGCAGATGATTATTTTTTAGAGAATTCGTTTGAATTAATAAAAGCTAATATAGAAGAAGAATATGATATGATTTTTTTTGATCCTACTAGTTTAAATACTAGTAATAATGAGGTTGGAACTAGACATAAACCTTATTCCTTCCTAATTGATGATTTTTTAAAAAGTAATAATAAACATGTTCTGTTTAAATTTTATGTACCTTGGAGTAAATTAATAAGTTTAGATTTGGTTAAGAATAAAGGAGTTTATTTTGAAGAGATTATAGCATCAAATGATGTTAACTTCTCTTTAAAGTCTATTTACTATGCACAAAACATCCTCTGTTTAAAGCAAACTATTTATTGTGTAACTGAATCAAATAATTCACTTACTAAGCAAAGAAAAGAAAGTGTTTTAGATAGTCGTTTTGATGCATTGGCACGATATAATGACTTTTTAAAAGAAAAAGGATTAAAAGATATACAGGTGGCCATGTCTGGCCATTTGTGGAATACAAGACACTTTGGACTATACAAAACTTTATACCGTTTCTTTTATTGTAAATATAAAAAATATCCTATTTTTTATAGTATTGGACATATGTTTAAAGCCTTAAGACACTTTAGATAGAAGAAAAAAATATTTATAAAGAATTAGAAATGAAACGTATTTTATATATACATCAATATTTTTTAACGCCGAAACAACCAGGAGGAACAAGGTCATATTGGATAGCAAAAAAAATGATAGAGAATGGGTTTGGAGTAACAATGATAACATCAGATTCTAATCCGAAAAGTAGAAAAGTAAAAAGAATAAATATAGATGGTATAGATGTTATTTACATTCCTAACCCTTATGATAACAAAATGGGTTTTATTAAAAGGTTAATTTCTTTTTTAAAGTTTATGTTCAGGGCAACTTATTATTCATTAAAAGAAAAGAATGTCGATTTAGTTTTTGCTACTTCTACCCCATTAACAGTAGGAGTACCTGCTTTAGTGAAAAAATGGTTTCAGAAAGTTGATTTCGTTTTTGAAGTGAGAGATTTATGGCCTGAAGTACCAATCCAAATGGGAGCCCTTAAAAATCCAATTTTAAAAAGCATAGGTTTAAAATTGGAAAAGATAATATATAAAAATGCAAGACATGTAATAACTTTATCACCAGGAATGGAAAAAGGTGTGCTTAGATACAAATTTATGGAAGGTAAAACATCAATGATTCCTAATATGTCTAAGCCAGATATCTTCTTCCCAAGAAAAATTGAGAAAGAGAAAATTAGCGACTTTAAAATTGATATTAAAAAATTCAATGTAGTTCATTTTGGGGCTATGGGTATTGCAAATGGCTTAGATTACATAACTAATGCAGCTATACACAGTAAAACAATAGGTAATGATTTAATACAGTTTCATTTTTTAGGTAAAGGAAAAGTAGAAGAAGAATTAAAAGAAATAAAAGCTAAAAAAAAATTAGACAATGTCCATTTTCATGGTGCTCATCCAATGGAATCATTATCTCATTTTGTAAATGCTTGTAATTTATCTTTGGTAACCTTTAAAGATTTACCAATACTAAGAACTAATTCACCAAACAAATTGTTTGATAGTTTATCAGCAGGTAAACCGATAATTGTTAATTCATCGGGATGGACTAAAGATTTAGTTGAAGAGCATCGTTGCGGTATGTATGTAAGTCCTAGAGAGCCGAAAGATTTGATTGAGAAAATAACATTTTTAAATGAAAACAAGAATGTTCTTAAAGAAATGGGAGATAACTCTAGAAAAATATCAATATCTCTATATAATAAAGATTTACTGTCGCTAAGAGTTTTTCAAGAAGTAAAAAAACATATTATATAATACTGTAAAACTATGTATAAAGTTTTTTTTAAAAGATTTTTGGATTTTTCAATATCATTTTTGGCTTTAGTCCTACTTAGTCCAATCTTTATAATTGTTTTAGTTTTATTAATAATATACAATAATGGAAAACCTTTCTTCTTTCAGAAAAGACCTGGGAAAAATGAAGTTTTTTTCTATATCATTAAATTCAAAACCATGAATGACAAGAAAGATAAAGATGGAAATTTACTCCCTGATGAAGAAAGATTAACGAATGTTGGATTATTTGTAAGAAAAAGTTCTTTGGATGAAATCCCTCAATTAATTAATGTACTCAAAGGAGACATGAGTTTGATAGGTCCAAGACCATTATTACCTCAATATCTTGAACTTTATGATGAAGAACAAAAAAAACGACATAATGTTAAGCCGGGAATAACAGGTTGGGCACAAATCAATGGACGTAATGATATAACCTGGAAAAAGAAATTTCAATTGGATGTTTGGTATGTTAATAATATTAGTTTTATGCTTGACTTAACTATATTTTTCAAAACTTTTACTAAGGTCTTTAAATCCGAAGGTATTAATAAAACGGGAAGTCTAACAACAGAGTATTTTAATGGGAATAATTAATAAAATCAAGATAATAAAAGATCGAAGTGAATTTGCATATCAAGAATATTTGAAAAATAAAAAATATTATCAAGCCAAAAGAATTTACAATGCGAATACCGAATTAATGGCTATACTAAAAGAGTTTCAATTTCTCTGCGATAATAATATTATAGAGGATCTTTATCGATGTATTTTTCATTTAGAAGATTGGTTTTTACAATTCGAAAAATTGGAGAGTGGGATTCATAACTTAGATGAAGACTTTGTCTTTACTAGACTTGAATATTCTTTTGAGTTTCCATCTGAGTTTTTTAATAAATTAAATGAATTATAGCAATGAAATATATTTTTGCAGGAGATAGAGAAATAAGTGTAAATATTTTAAGCTTTATCATATCAAAAGGATATAAACCATTAGCACTTTTTGTTCCTAGTGATGCCCAACAGTCTCATGCAAATGAGTTGATAAAATTATCAGGATTATCTCGAGATAAAATATTTAAGGGTAAAGAAGTTAATTATGATGAAATAGTTCAAAATATTAATTCTTTAAACGTAGATTATATTATAGGAATTCATTTTCCTTATATAATTTCAAATAAGTTATTGAACGTTCCTAAAATTGGTTTTTTAAATTTGCATCCAGCATACCTTCCTTTTAACAAAGGATGGCATACTCCGAGCTGGGCTATAATAGACGGGACTCCTTATGGAGCCACTTTACATTTCATGTCTGAAAAACTCGATGCTGGAGATATAATATTGCAAGAGGAAATAGTAGTTTCTAGTACAGACACGGCAAATTCATTATATGCTAAGGTGTTAAAAAAAGAGTACGAGGTTTTTGTTAAAGCTTTTGATGGTATTAGAAGTCTTAAACCTACTCGGATAGAGCAATTGTCGGAAGGGACATCACATGTTAGAAAAGATTTAGAAAGTATTCAAGAAATTAACGTAGATAAAAATTATAAGGGTAAAGATATAATAAATTTGCTTCGAGGTTTGACTACAAATAATATTAAGGAATCAGCGTATTTCGTTGAAAATGGCAAAAAACAATACATTCAAATTAATATAATACCAGAAAATGATGAAAAGTAAAATCTGGTTGTCATCACCTCACATGGGAGGAGGAGAACAAAAGTATGTTCAAGAAGCATTTGATACTAATTGGGTAGCACCATTAGGACCAAATGTAAATGGATTTGAAGAAGATTTAGAAAGTTTTGTTGGAGAAGATTCAAAAGTTGCATGTTTAGCGTCAGGTACTTCTGCGTTACATTTAGCTTTAGTGTTGTCTGGTGTTTCTCATGGAGACGAAGTGATTTGCCAGAGTATGACGTTTTCAGCTTCAGCAAACCCAATTGTTTATCAAGGAGGAAAACCTATATTTGTAGATAGCGAAAAAGATACATGGAATATGTGTCCAGAAGCATTAAAGGAAGCTATTGAAGATAGATTATCTAAGGGAAAAAAACCAAATGCAATTATTGTAGTGCATTTATATGGAATGCCAGCAAAAATCGATAAAATAAAAGCTATCTCTGAAGAATATAACATAGCGTTAATTGAAGATGCAGCTGAAGCTCTTGGTTCTACATATAAAGGCCAGAAGTGTGGAACATTTGGAGATTTTGGAGTTCTTTCTTTTAATGGAAATAAAATAATTACAACATCAGGTGGAGGAGCTTTAGTATGTAAAAATGATGAAGACAAACAGAAAACGATCTTCTTAGCAACCCAAGCTAGAGATAATGCTCCTCACTATCAGCACTCTCACATAGGATATAATTATAGAATGAGTAATATTACTGCTGGTATAGGAAGAGGGCAAATGGAAGTTTTAGAAAAACATATAAATTATCGTAGAGCTAATAATGATTTCTATAAAGAAGTGTTTAAAAATGTTGATGGAGTAGAGGTGTTTACTGAACCTACATCAGATTGCCATTCTAATCATTGGTTAAGTTCTATATTAGTTGATCCTGATAAAGCTGGTTTTAGCAGAGAAGATTTAAGATTATCAATGTTAGAGGATAATATTGAATCTAGGCCATTATGGAAACCAATGCATATACAACCTATTTTTAAGGATTGTTTATATTACGGTAGTAACGTTTCAGAAAAATTATTTGATGATGGATTATGTCTTCCTTCGGGATCTAATTTAACTCAGGGAGATAAGGAAAGAATTAATCTTTCGATACAAAAACTATTGAAAAAATAGAAGTAAGTAAAGTTCAGATTTATATCTGAACTTTTTTTAATTTAGACTTTTATAGATTTATTATAATGAAAGGAATAATTCTAGCGGGAGGTTCAGGTACTCGACTATACCCAATCACAAAAGGCATTTCTAAACAGTTATTACCTGTTTACGATAAGCCTATGATATATTATCCACTATCTGTTTTGATGCTTTCTGGAATTAGAGAAATTTTAATAATTTCTACTCCTTATGACCTAACAAACTTCAAGAAATTATTAGGAACAGGTGAAGATTTGGGTATAGAATTAAGTTACGCAGAACAGCCTTCACCAGATGGCTTGGCGCAAGCATTTATTATCGGTGAAAAATTTATTGGGAATGATGATGTTTGTATGTTGCTTGGAGATAATATTTTTTATGGGCATGGTTTACCTGAATTATTTCAAAAAGCAATTCATAATGTTCAAAAAGAAGGAAAAGCAACTGTTTTCGGATATTATGTAAAAGATCCAGAACGATATGGTGTTGTTGAGTTTGATAATAATGAGAATGTTATTTCTATAGTTGAAAAACCTAAAGAACCTAAATCTAATTATGCTGTCGTTGGTTTATATTATTATCCAAATTCAGTAATTGAAATAGCCAAAGAAGTAAAACCATCGGAGAGAGGTGAACTTGAAATCACTTCTGTAAATCAATATTATTTAGAAAAGGATCAGTTAAAGGTGGAATTAATGGGAAGAGGTTATGCTTGGTTGGACACTGGAACGCATGAATCATTAATGGAAGCTGGACAGTTTATAGAAACAATAGAAAAAAGGCAAGGTCTTAAAGTAGCATGTTTAGAAGAAATAGCGCTTTATATGGGATATATTTCAAAAGAACAGGTTAGAAAATTAGCTGAACCACTTAAAAAGAATAATTACGGACAATATTTACTAAGCTTAGTCCAGGAATAACAATGAATTTTATTAAAACTAGAATCCCTGACTTAACGATTATAGAACCAAAAGTATTTGGTGATAATAGGGGTTATTTTTTTGAATCATTTAATTATAATGAGTTTAAAAATAATATTTACGAAGTTAACTTTGTTCAGGATAATGAATCAAAATCATCAAGAGGTGTATTACGTGGATTACATTTTCAAAAACCTCCTTTTGCTCAATCAAAATTAGTCAGATGTGTAAAAGGAAAAGTGTTGGACGTAGCGGTTGATATCAGAAAAGGATCACCAACATATGGAGAGTTTGAAATAGTTGAATTGTCAGAAGATAATAAAAGGCAGCTTTTTGTACCTAGAGGTTTTGCTCATGGATTCGTGGTGATTTCCGATGAAGCTGTTTTTTCTTACAAAGTTGATAATTGGTATTCACCAGAACATGATTCAGGTATATTATGGAATGATTCAAGTTTAAATATTGATTGGCGAATTAACCCTGAAGAAGTTTTACTTTCTGAAAAAGATAAAGTACTTCAGGTATTTGAAAATCTAGACACTCCATTTACTTATTAGTATGAATATATTAGTCACAGGTGCATCTGGTCAATTAGGTACAGAAATTCAACACCAATCAAAAAAGAGTAGTCATACTTTTTTCTTTGAAAATTCTAAGGAATTAGACATAACAATTCAGGAAGACGTTAAGAGTTATATTAAAAACCATAAAATTGATTTCGTGATTAACTGTGCGGCTTATACTGCGGTTGATAAAGCGGAGGAGGAGTTGGAAAGAGCAAACTTGGTCAATGCTCAAGGTGTAGAGAATTTAGTGTTAGCCTTGGGGAATAGTGGAAAAATGATTCATATTTCGACGGATTATGTTTTTGATGGTAATGCAAAAATGCCATTAAAGGAAACAGATACTACTGATCCAATAAACGCTTACGGAATCTCTAAAAGTATAGGAGAGAAGTTTTTTATAGCATCTAATGTGTCCGGAATAATTATAAGAACATCATGGTTGTACTCTAGTTTTGGAAGTAACTTCGTTAAAACTATGATGAGATTAGGGAAGGAAAAATCAGAATTACAAGTGGTATCAGATCAAATAGGTTCTCCAACATATGCTAGAGATTTAGCGAATGTTTGCTTAAAATTAGTAGAGTGTGACTTTTCGGATAAAAAAAGAGTTTACCATTATTCAAACTCTGGAGTTACATCATGGTTTGAATTTGCAAAAGAAATCATGACTATAGCAAATCTGGATTGTGAGGTATTACCAATAAAATCTGAAGATTATAAAACACTGGCTAAAAGACCATGTTTTTCAGTAATGGATACCACAAGAATTAAGGAAGATTTTAATTTGAATATTCCATTTTGGAAAGATTCATTAAGAGAATGTATAAATAACTGTCAAAATTAAATAGATGAATAACATATTAATTACAGGAGGTGCTGGTTTTATTGGATCACATGTTGTTCGATTATTTGTAACTAAATATCCGGATAAAAATATTATAAATCTAGATGCTTTAACGTATGCAGGTAATTTAGAGAACCTTAAAGATATCGAAACATCAGAAAATTATACTTTTGTTAAGGCAGATATTTGTGATTTTGAAACTATTGACTCAATTTTTAAACAATATGAAATTGATAGTGTAATACATTTAGCTGCTGAATCTCATGTTGATAGATCAATTAAAGATCCTTTATCATTTGCGAGAACCAATGTTATGGGAACCTTAAGTTTATTACAAGCAGCGAAAACGAACTGGAATGATGATTTAAAAGGAAAGTTGTTTTATCATGTTTCTACAGATGAGGTTTATGGAAGTTTAGGAGATGATGGTTTTTTTACTGAGAAAACTCCTTATGATCCGCATTCTCCATATTCTGCATCGAAAGCTTCTTCAGATCATTTTGTGAGATCTTTTCATGATACATATAAATTACCAATGGTAATTTCGAATTGTTCGAACAATTATGGTTCATTTCAATTTCCTGAAAAATTAATACCTCTTTTTATAAATAATATTTGTACACAGAAAGAATTACCGGTTTATGGTGAGGGCAAAAATGTAAGAGATTGGTTATTTGTAGAGGATCACGCTAGAGCTATTGATTTAATTTTTCATGAAGGAAAATTGGGAGAGACTTATAATATTGGTGGTTTTAATGAATGGAAGAATATTGACATTGTTAAAGTTTTAATTAAAACCGTTGATAAACTTTTAGGTAATCTTGAAGGAACTTCGGATAAATTAATAACTTTTGTGAAGGACAGAGCTGGGCATGATTATAGATATGCTATAGACTCTTCAAAATTAAAAGATGAATTGGGATGGGAACCTTCATTACAGTTTGAAGAAGGAATTGAGAAAACTGTAAAATGGTATCTAAATAATCAAGACTGGGTTAAAAATGTTACTAGTGGAGATTATTTAAAATATTACAAAGAAATGTATGAGCAATAAACAAAAAACCGATATAAATTTTATATCGGTTTTTTGTTTTTATACTAGTGAAAAATATATTATTTCAGTCGTTCCAAAGTAAGATCATCTTTATATCTAACAATAAATAAGCCTCTATTACCGTAGGATCCAAATAACTTTTTATTGAAGTCGAATTTATTTTCTAATCTCATCGAAACACCTTCCCTATAAGTATCAGTTAAATTTTCTCCAGATGCCATTCTGATTAAAACATCATAAGTTAAATCAAAACCTCTTATGGCATATTCAGAAGGAATATCTTTATTTCTTTTCTTGTAATGTTTAAAGAATTTCTTTAGATTTTGATCGTTCTCTTCAGAGTAATTATCTGTTACATATGTAAAGTCGATTCTAGCCAACGTATTATTGTTTATGTAATCGTACGCTGGAGTTTTGTCAATTGTGAATACTTGTGCAGTAACATCTTCTGGTAAAACAACCATACTATTTATGGCATCAGCAATGTAAGACTTTTCATCTGAAGTTAAAATAATCCAATTATGAACATTAGGCTTCATTTTATCTGTAAAACGCTTTTTCTTAATATAGTCTTTTTCTGGTTTTAGAGTAATGATATTTTTAATTGAATCATTTTTTTTGAGTTGTTTTTCTAAAAATGCTAATTGTTCATCTGATTGTTTCGAACCATCACTTACAATAAAAATTGTTTCACCGCTATAAATTTCATTTAAATATTCTACTAGAAAAGCGCTATGAGTATCTTTATCAGGAGCAGATTTTATAATTCTAGGTGATGAAAATTCGTCTTGATTATTTGAAAAGTGAGGAAAAATAACAGGCACATTCACATCATTAGCAACCTTATCTGCTTGACCTGAGTAAAAAGGACCGATAACAACATCTACATTTGCCAGTTTATCTTCGGCTAAAATTTTCTGTACTTCCTTTCCTCTGTTTCCAGTATCGAATACAGAGACATCTATTTGTATTCCACTTTTTTTAATAGAATCTAAGGCCATTTCCGCACCAAGATAAAAGTCTGTTACCATGTTAGCAACTCTTGCGCTACCCCCGTTTTTAGTATCAAAAATATCTTCGCTAGCAATGCTATCGTATTCTTGAGCTTTGAATGGTAATAGAAAAGCCAATTTAATTGGTTCGGTTACAGCAATCGTGTCTATGTACATTGTTGAATTATCAGAAGTCATCTTTTCTTCAATTGGACGAATTCTTAAGATCTGCCCGATTGAAAGATTATTATCAGCTATTTCAGGAAACTCAGGATTTAAATCCATCATTTCCTGTTTTGTGATATTATAAAACCTAGTTAAGCTGTAAACTGTTTCTTTTGGTTTAACAATATGAGTAACATGATTTTTTAAGTCTTCTTCTCGTGAAATATAAACAATTTTTTTCTCAGTAACTTTTACCTTTACTTCTTGACCAACACTTAGTAAGTTGTCTTTAATTTTAGGAAACTCTGGATTTAACTCGATTAATTCATCTTTACTAATGTTATAAGTTTTAGTTAATCTATAAACTGTTTCGCCTGGTTTAACAATATGAGTTTTGTACTCATACACTGTTCTTACAATTTGAGTAGAATCTGGTGCTGTTTTCACTTCATCCACATCAGTAGTTGGTTCATCTTGTGTATTATCAGTTTCTGTAACTTTACCTTTGTCTTCATCAGTTTCCTGAATTAAAGGTATAGTTTTCTTAAATTCTGGATTCGGAATTACTATTGTGCTATTTGATGCAGGGTTTGTACCAACATCAGGATTTAACCTTTCTAAATCTTCCGTTTTTACATTAATTCTTTCAGCAATGTCTCTCATCGTTTCTCCCTCTTTTACCTGGTAAGAAATATATCTCTTTTGTTGACTACAAGAAACTAGAATCGCCAAGACAAATGTAATAGCCCAAAATTTTATTTTACTCATATAACTTTTTTTAAACTAAAAATGAGATGATGTATTTTTAATTAGATTATTATTCCCATTCAATAGTTGCAGGAGGTTTAGAACTAATATCGTAAACAACTCTATTCACTCCTTTAACATTATTAATTATTTTATTAGATGTTTTTTGTAAAAACTCATAAGGTAAATTTACCCAATCTGCAGTCATACCATCAGTACTTTCAACTGCTCTCAAAGCAACGACTTTTTCATAAGTTCTTTCATCTCCCATGACACCAACTGAGTTCACTGGCAGTAAAATTGCACCAGCTTGCCATACGTCGTTGTATAATCCGCTTTCTTTTAAACCATCTATAAAAATAGCATCCACCTCTTGCAAAATACGAACTTTTTCTGAAGTGATATCTCCTAAAATTCGGATTGCTAAACCTGGTCCTGGAAACGGATGTCTTCCCAGTAACTCCTTATCAATTCCCATTGAGGCTCCTACACGTCTCACTTCATCTTTAAAAATCATACGTAGTGGCTCAACAACTTCAAGCTTCATAAAGTCAGGTAAACCACCTACATTATGATGACTTTTAATTGTAGCCGAAGGTCCTCCGTTAACTGAAACTGATTCAATCACATCAGGATAAATTGTTCCTTGAGCTAACCATTTGGCATTTTCTACTTTAGCGGCTTCATCATCAAAAACTTCGATAAATACTCTTCCAATTGTTTTTCTTTTTGTTTCTGGGTCACTAATTCCGTCTAAAGCTGATAAAAAACGTTCAGATGCATCTACACCTTCAACGTTTAATCCCATTCCTTCGTATTGCTTAAGCACATTTTCATACTCATTTTTTCTTAGAAGACCATTATTAACAAAAATACAGTGTAAATTTTGTCCAATAGCCTTATGAAGTAAAACACCTGCTACTGTAGAATCTACACCACCAGATAAACCTAAAATAACTTTATCGTCACCAATTTTTTCTTTTAACCCATTAACTGTTGACTCTACAAAGGAATTTGGTGTCCATTGCTGTTCTAAACCTGCTATATCAACTAAAAAATTCTTTAATAATTGTGTACCATCAGTTGAATGATATACTTCTGGATGGAATTGAATAGCATAAGTAGTTTCACCTTCAATTTTATATGCGGCATTTTCTACATCATGAGTACTAGCTAGTAAAACTCCATTTTCTGGTAAATTTTTAATGGTGTCTGAGTGACTCATCCAAACTTGACTACCTGTAGAAATATTTTTAAAGAAAATTTCATTGTCCTTTACAAAAGAAAGGTGAGCTCTACCATATTCGCGAGTATTCGATGGCGCCACTAATCCTCCAGAAAAATGCGCTAGATACTGAGCTCCGTAACAAACTGCTAATAAAGGTTTTTTTCCTTTAATCTCAGATAAGTCTGGATGTGGAGCTTCTTCTGATCTTACAGAGTATGGACTACCCGATAAGATAACAGCTTTAAAATTATCTATACTGTTTGGAATTTTATTGAAAGGGTGAATCTCACAATAAATATTTAATTCTCTTACACGGCGCGCAATTAATTGCGTGTATTGCGAACCGAAATCTAAAATAAGTACGTTGTGTTGTTGCATCCGCAAAAATAATAGTTTGATTTTATTTTCGCTTGTATTTTTTTAGAATTTAATATCGATATACAATTGCGTTAATATTCATACCCGCACCTACTGATGCTAAGATGATTACATCACCTTTATTTACAATATGATTTTCAATTTTATTATTCAAAACTAGATCTAGTAAGGTAGGTACAGTTGCAACAGAACTATTTCCTAATTTATGGATGCTCATTGGCATAATAAATTCCGGTACTGGCTTTTTATATAATCTATAAAAACGTTTGATAATGGCTTCATCCATTTTTTCGTTAGCTTGATGAATGAACACTTTTTTTACTTCTGAAATATCGACATTGCTTTTATCTAGCGCAATTTTCATCGCGTTAGGAACATGAGTTAAAGCAAATTCATAAATTTTTCTACCATACATTTTTATATAACGCACGTTAGGATCTTCGTTTTTGTCATAGGAGTTACCGAAGAATAGATGATAAGCCTCTTTCTTCGCAAAGGTTTGAGAAGCATGACTTAAAATACCACTTTCATTATTGTTAGAAGCCTGAACAATACATGCCCCGGCTCCGTCACTATAAATCATTGAATCTCGATCATGTTTATCTATAACTCTCGATAAAGTTTCAGAACCAATAACCAATACAGTTTTTGCAATTTCTGCTTTAATGAATGCTTTCGCTTGAATAACACCTTCTATCCAACCAGGACAACCAAATAAAATGTCATAAGCAACACAATTTGGATTATCAATTTTAAGTAAATGCTTAACACGTGTTGCTAAACTAGGTAAGATATCGCTTTGAATTGCATTGTTTTTGACATCTCCGAAATTATGAGCAAAGATGATATAGTCTATGTCTTCTGAATTGATACCGGCGTTTTCAATAGCTTTTTCTGCAGCAAGATACCCTAAATCTGAAGTGTTAAAATGATCCTCTGCATATCGCCTTTCTTCAATTCCAGTAATTATTTTAAATTTTTCAATTATAACCGTATTATTAGATTCAAAGGATGAACCATCGGCATTTAAAAATCTATTACCACTGAATTGTTTATTTTCCTTCTTAATGTTTGGAATGTAACTTCCAGTACCAATTATTTCTGCTGTCATCTAAATAAATGTTAGGGCCTACGATAACAACAAATAAAAAGGATTTCGTGTGTATAACCTATAAATAACTAAATAGATATTTGATTTTTATGAAATTATAAAATTAAAGGCTTTTAAATTAATATATTTTCAAAATAAAACCATTTTTATTGTGTTTTTATAACTTTTAAAATGTCTTTAACAAACTTTTTTAGTTAAAATAGTAAAAATGATAAAAATTTATCAATTAAAGAAAAGTGCTGTCAAATGAAAAAGGTAATAATGAATTCAAAGACTCTACTTTTATGATTTTACCAGTTTCACCCATGAAATAAATTTGAATTGGTTCTTTTTGGTTAAACTCATATTCATATAAAACTTGTCTGCAGGCTCCACAAGGCGGTACAGGTGTTTTTACTTGGGTTTCTTTGGAAGCTGCTGTTAGTACTAGTTTTTTTACTGAAACCCCCGGGTAGTCAGAAGCAGCTTTCCAGATAGCAATTCTTTCAGCACACATACCTGACGGATAGGCAGCATTTTCTTGGTTATTACCAGTAACAACTATTCCTGTTTCTAGTAATAAGGCCGCTCCAACCTTAAATTTTGAATATGGTGCATAGGCTTTCTCTCTTGCTTCAATAGCTTTATCAAATAACATTTTATCCTCTTTCGTAAGTTCGCTAAGGTTTTCATAAACTATGGCATCAATTGAGATATTTACCTTTTCCATTCTTAAGATATTTAGTCAAAAAAAGCAGTCTATAGACTGCTTTTTTTGACTAATATACGAAAAACACCTTTAATAGTTATCGTAAATTTCTCCTATGTCAAAGGCTAATGAAAAGCGTAATGTGTTTTCTAACGGATTATTTACATCAGAAGTATTAATTAAGTAAGATAAATCAACTGAGAAAGCTTGAGCAGTAAATCCAGCACCCATTGTAAAGAATTTTCTATTTCCTTTATTTTCACTTTCATTAAAATAACCAGCTCTTAATGCAAAAGCATTATTGTACATGTATTCCGCTCCAAGTGACCAGTTAACCTCTTGTAATTCTTCACTAAAGCTTCTGTCTCCTAAAGATGTAAACATTCCTTCGAACCATCCTCTAGAAGATCTAGATCCGCTTGATGGTACTAAAAGTTTTCTGAATTCAAGATTAACTCCTAAAGTGTTGTAGTCATCAAAAATAAAATCGAATCCACCACCAATTTTTGCTATGGTAGGAATAAAGTTCTCTTCTCCTGGTGTGTATTCAACTTTTGGTCCAATGTTAGCAACATTAACTCCAATTCTGTATCGTCCGTTGAAAGTACCGTAATTCTCTTCATCTGATTGATAATAAGCACCTATATCAACTGCAAAAGAGTTTACCGCTTCTAGTGAGTTATTATCAACATCTAAATTAGAGTTAATATATTTTAAACCAACAGCCATTGAAAAGCGTTCGCTCAATTTTAAAGAATAATACCCTGATAATGCAAATTCACTTGGGTTGATAGTTCCTGTACTATTTCCACTATTATCAGTTAAATCAATTCTTCCTAAAGAGAAATATTTAAAGTCTACTCCCCAAGCACTATTTTCACTAAATCTGTTTATTACAGATAGATTCCCTGCAAAGATATCATCTGTTAAATTACGTAACCAAGGCACATAACTAACTCCTACGCTTAATTTGCTATCATTAAATGCGATTTTGGCAGGATTATGAAATAAAGAAAATGCGTCTGGAGATGATGCTACCCCAATTTCACCCATACCACCGGCTCTTGCATCTGAACTAATTTGAAGGAAAGGAACAGAAGTTGTTATTGATCCTTCATTAACTTGTCCTCTTAAATTGAATCCTAAAAAAGTGAACAATAATAAGGTTAATGTTGTTGATTTTTTCATTTTAGATTTTAACATTGTTTTGGCAAATATATAATTTTATTACAGTAATACGAGTTTCTCATATTTTTCAGATGTCAAATTACTGACTGTTGATTTTACTTTTAACTTATACAAATAAACACCCTTTCCGATTTTATTTCCAAAATCATCTAATCCATTCCAGTTAATTGTTCTAGATAAACCACCCGTGGTTTGAACTGTCTGATTAATTGTTTTGATTAATTTTCCAGAGATTGTAAATATTTGAACTTGGACTTCCAGCGGTTCGTTTGGTTTATTATGGTTGAACCAAAACTCAGTATAGTTTGTGAAGGGATTTGGGTAATTTAGAACATTCTCCAAAACTAATTTTGTATCGCTTACAACCTCAAAGGTTAACGTGGCTTCAGACGAATTATTATATGTATCCCAAGCTTTTATTTTAATAGTATGTGTTCCCACCGATAAATCTCTAAGTGGATAATTAACAATACCTTTTGTAAAATCATCTAGTTCGGTTTCATAAAAGTCGTTTAATATGATTGGTTCTGATTGATTGTCATCTATAATGGCTACAATATCATGATCAACCGCAGTTATGGAGGTATTGATTCCGCTAATATCAGATAGTTTTACTATTAAATTAGGTGAAGTATTCGTTGTACCTCCATCAATGAAAGCCTCATCGTTCATGAAAAGTTGAATTTCTGGTCCAATGACATCGGTGGGAGCATTGTCATTTATACCTCCAACAATAGCGTCCAAATTTATTCCTGATTTATCAATAATTTGATTCTCTCCGTAGAAACTCATTTTGGCGTTTCCATAAGTAATTTTAATATCTTTTGGAACTATAAATTCAAAACTAAATGTTCCATTTTGAACAGATGACTTTCCTCTGAAGATTTTACTTTCTTGTGAATCAAACGTGTTGATAATCCCAAAACCATCATTATCTAAAGTATTTTTATCAATAGGTTTATCAAATATAGTAGTAAATACCGTTCCATTAAAGTCGTTAAGAGGAGTACCAGAAGTATCTGTAATAATCCCATCAATTTTAATTCTAGATAAAGCTTTTAAAGTGTCAACTGGTTGAGAAATTGGAACATCATTGATTCGGCTTACTCTGATGTCTGGTTTTGGAATAGCCAATTTCATAGCAGGATCACCGAAGTAATAAATGAAAAATCGCTGGCTACTTGAGGTTTCGTTTTTAGTTTTGATGAGATTTGTAGAAATAGTGTCGTCAGTATTATCAAAATTTAGTACATATTGAGTTAATTCTTTATTGAAAGTTTCTCCAAGTGAGATAAAAACATCCCTAGTAGTTGTAATCATGCTAACAGCTCCACCATTTGGATTTAAAAATAATTGTTCTCCTGCAGTGTCACGCAAAGGGTTGTCAAATCTTGAAAATTCACAGGTTACTGTTATAAATAGTGGTAAATTATTATTATTAAACTCTTGTATTTGTGGGATTTCAAGGATTCTTTCCGCAGCCAACCCATCTTCACCACCATGACCAAAATAATCTAATACTAAAGTTCCCTTTTCAATAGCATTTGTTATGGCATTTTTAACTTGTGGGTAACGTTCACCACCTGATGAGTTTTCTTGTTTGAACGCATCTGCGTATATTTTATTTACGTTTAATATAGGTTTGTACTTTTTTATACTGTCTGCTACTTCTTCTAATCCTGATTGTAAAGTAGCATCCGTGGAAACATCTATATCATCTGCGACCAAAGTTACAGTGTTTCTCCAATCACCAAAAGAAGAACTATCATAATATTTTAAAATTTTATTGACAACCTGATTTGCTTGCTGAACAGTGGTAACAGGAATTCTTCCAGAACTAATATCAATGTCGTCACTTCCTAACATCCTTCCATCATTATCATCAATCATTACAAAATAATCATCTGTAACATAGGAAGATACTAAATCAAAACTTTGAACGGCATGAAATGTTGGGACTATATTATTGTTGCTTGAAATTCTATCTTTAAAATCATAGGAAGAATCTCCAAAAAAACACACATACTTCAACATATTTACTGAGGAGTTATCGTGAAGGTATTTTATAAAATCCCTTATCCCAGTAATATCTTTACTACCTGAAGAAAACTCATTGTAAATTTCTGATAATAAAATAACTCTAGAATTAAGATTACTATTTACTTGATGAAAATCTGCTAACCTCTTTGCTTCACTCAATAATTCTTGATTAGTGATTACCAAATATTCAATATTAGAAAGTGCGTGTAAATTTTGATTAGGAACAGTTTTTTCTTGTATTTGTTTAGGACTATAGAGATCATTTTCATTAAGAACAACATACTCGTTTAAATTACCACCGTTAGCTCTGAACGAAAATAGGTCTGTTGAAGGAGATTCGTTTTGAATATTTTTAATATTAAGAGGATCAGAAACATTCCAAACTTGGAATATGTCTGTTGAGTTTGAAATATTGTATTCAACAATACCTACTGTTTTTGCTTCTGCAAAACTTCTGAAGCTAAATTGTTTTCCAGAAGATGTTAAATTTTTCTTTCCTATGATTTCAATATAATCTAAAAATGATTTTGCAGAAGGATTTCCATTGTTATTATAATCAATTTGTACACTTACTGAATTAGAAGAGGTACTCGTAATTGTACTTTGTCCATATCGTGCTAGTCCAGAAGAGGTTGAGCTCGAAACAGGAGGGAAGCTAATAGATGAAGAATTTGTTCCATTTACCAAAATATTCATATTTGACGATATCGTAGATTGGGCTACAGCCGTCACTTTAACATTTATATTAGATTGTGCTAGAGCATTTTCAAAAGGGATTGTAAAAGTTTGATTTCTTTCTACCGAAAAGTTTTCACCAAACCATAATCTTCCTACTGCTAAGAGGTTCGTGTTCTCTCTTTCATAAAAAACAAAGTCATCAAAAGTATCTATTGAAGTTACTGAATTTCCAGTTAGTAAGGGACTATTAGTAATTCTTTTTCCTGGTGTATCTCCTACAGTGATAAAATAAAAAGCTTCCTCATTATAAATATTTTGAATATGTGATGCAGTTTCGTTGGATATATCTATCTCCCAACTATGAGGTCCAACACCATAAAATAAAATATAATCGTCACTATTAAAAGAGCCATCGTTTTCACCTCGAACAATGATGGCATTTTCCTGTAAATCATTATACCTTAAAGCAGAAGCAAATTCAGGTAAAGTTTTACCTCCATTTCCATAAATTTTTATGTTTCGTGGATCAATGTTATTCGTGTTAATACCCAAGTCTCGCAAAAAATTCATGTCAATTCTGAAAACACCTGTTGTATCAATGGCAAATTTAAACCAAGTTCCACTTGATAGAACAGAGTTGGTAGTTTGGCTAACCCCGATAAAACTAATGATTAATATGGTAAGAGTTAATAGTCTTTTCATAAATTCATTATAATAACGAATTGGTTATTACGTTAGTATATGTTTTGCAAGATTACTTATAATAAAATGAAAAAACAATCGTTTTGAAATAGTATTTAGAACCTATAATAAAATTATTATATTTATATATTCATATTCAATGATAAATGTTGTAAATTGCCGCACCCTAAAAATAAGTAAATACATGAAAAGTACATTTAAGTTATTTAGCTTACTAACAATTTCTTTAGTGATTTTAAGTTCGTGTCAAAGTTCAAGAAAAGGCTCTGGTTCTTCTTCTTCTCTTACAGGCTGGAACTTTAATGATCCGAGTTATGGTAATTATTTGAAAGGAGAATTTAAGGATGGTAATGTTCCTCCAGGAATGGTTCACATTGAAGGAGGTACATATACTATGGGGCTAGTTCAGGATGATGTGATGTTTGACTGGAATACAACTCCTAAACAAATGCATGTTCGTTCTTTCTACATGGATGAGGCTGAAGTAACAAATGCTGAATACGGACTATTTCTTCAATATACAAAGGATGTTTTTCCTCCTGAAGAAGCACAGTTCAAACATATTTACTCGTCAATTCTACCGGACACATTAGTGTGGAGAAAAGGTCTAGGAAATACAAACCTGCTTTCTGAAAGTTATCTGAGACATCCAGCTTATTCTGAATATCCTGTTGTTGGTGTAACCTGGTTACAGGCAAATCAGTACTGTAAATGGAGAACCAATGCAGTTAATTTGAAGATATTAATGGATAAGGGAGTTATCACAAATATTTTCAAGGAGGACTCTTTGAGTTTCCGTGGGAAGAATAATTTCGATACAGATGTATATTTAGATCAACCATATGCATTATTCGATGGTGATTCTACTATCTATAAGAGAGGTATTCCTGTCCCAAGAAAAAAGGGAGAAGCAAGACCTCCTAAGGGTTCTTTTACTGGAAGGCAAGTAACTTCATCTGATGGTATTTTATCACAGAAGTTTAGATTACCAACTGAAGTAGAATGGGAATATGCAGCAAAAGCAATTTTTGAAAATAGAGAATATAATAATATTCGTGGTAGAAAAAAGTATGCTTGGACTGGAAAGTATACAAGAAATAGAGTTAAATCCAGAAGAGGAGATCAATTAGCTAACTTCAAACAAGGGAAAGGTAATTATAGTGGTATTGCTGGATGGAGTAGTGATGGTGCTGATATCCCGAACTCAGTTAAGAGTTATCCACCAAATGCATTTGGTCTTTATGATATGTCTGGTAATGTAGCAGAGTGGGTATCAGATGTTTATCGCCCTATAGTTGATTCAGAGGCGAATGATTTTAACTACTTTAGAGGTAATGTATTTACGAAAAAATTAATAGACGCAGACGGTAAGGTGGTAATCGTAGACGATAGTCAAGTTGAATTAGATACTTTAGTAAATGGAAAAGTAATGCCAAAGGCATTACCTGGTTCTTTTAAATATATACCGATTACAAAGGATGATACTTACATGAGAAGAAATTATTCTGTTGCTGACAATTCCGACTTGAATGACGGTGACCAAAAGTCCTCTCAATTCTTTAATTTAGAAGAGGATCAATTGGCAGGAACCCCTCGAATGTATAATTCACCTGTCAGACCTGAGGCAGAGAGAGATTCTTTGGGAAATGCGATAGTAAAGTTAGAATATGATAAGAAGAATAGAACTACGTTGGTGAGTAATAAAACTAGAGTTTACAAAGGAGGTTCTTGGGCTGATAGAGAATACTGGTTAGATCCTGCACAGAGAAGATATTTCCCAGAGTATATATCTACTAATTATATCGGGTTTAGATGTGCAACAGACAAAGTCGGGCCAATGGTACGTAATCAAAAGAAAACTGCTACACCAAGATATATTTATTCTAAAAAATAGAAGGAATTAAAATAGATTAAGTGCTATATAAGAAATGCACATACATAAAACCTCGCTTCATTCAGTGAGGTTTTTTATTTTTACAAAATGAAAATTAGGGAACTTTACGAGTTATATAGAAAGAATTATCTAGTAGATACTGATACAAGGAAAATTAGAAAAGGAACCATTTTTTTTGCATTGAAGGGAGAGAATTTCAATGGAAATAAATTCGCTATTGATGCCTTAGAAAGAGGTGCTGAATTTTCTGTGGTAGATGAAGAAGAGTATAAAATTAATGAAAGAGTTATTTTAGTAGATGATGTTTTGTCAACTCTTCAAAAACTAGCAAATTACCATAGGAAGGCGCTTAATATTCCAATTATTGGTCTTACTGGAAGTAATGGTAAAACTACGACTAAAGAGTTAATCAATTGTGTGTTGTCTTCAAAATATAGAACTACTGCAACTCAAGGTAACTATAACAATCATATTGGTGTCCCATTAACATTGTTATCCATGACCAATGAAACTGAAATAGGAATTGTGGAGATGGGAGCTAACCATAAAGAAGAAATAAAAATGCTTTCTGAAATAGCTGAACCAACAATTGGGTATATTACTAATTTTGGTAAAGCTCATTTAGAAGGTTTTGGTGGAGTAGAAGGAGTGATTCAGGGTAAATCAGAATTATATAGATATATTATTAGTAGTGGTGGTACTTTAATAATAAATCCGAATGATTCAATTCAAATAGAAAAATCAGAAGGAGCTAATACCTATTTATTTACCGAGAATATAGGATTAATAAAGGTAGATCCATTTGTAAGAATGAGACTAAATGGTAATAAGATGAAAAGTAATTTAATTGGGGCATATAATTACTTTAATATTGTTGCGGCGGTTACAATTGGTAAATATTTTGAATTAGACGAAGAGTCTATAATTAATGCAATTGAAGGATATGTACCAACGAATAATAGATCTCAAATAATTTCCAAAGGTTCAAATGAGATTATTTTAGATGCATATAATGCTAATCCAACAAGTATGAAGGCTTCCATTGAAAATTTCAAAGAATTTGGAAAGGGAGAAAAAGTAGTTATTATAGGGGATATGTTTGAGTTAGGCGATAATAGTAGTGAGGAACACCAGAATATTGTTGATCTTGTGGAAGAGTTAGGTTTTGAAGAAATAATTTTTGTTGGAGATAATTTCGCTAAGTCTACTGTCCTGCACGGAAAACAGTTTTCAAATTTCGATTTACTTGCAAAGTACTTGGAGAATAAGAAATTTGAAAACAGTAAGATTTTGATAAAAGGCTCTCGTGCTATGGCTCTTGAGCGATCCCTAGAATATATTAAGTAATATGTTGTTTATGATATTCTAGCAAATTATCTATTGGGCGTTGAACGATTCCAGTAACTGATAATCCATGCTTATTAGCAACTTTTTCAAGTATGTCATTAAAGTAATATGCAATAGAACCTATGAAATAAATAGGAGTAGAGCTATCCTTTTTGTAGGGTAAAATTCTGTATTTAAAGAATTCTTTAAAGCCTTTACGAATAAGTTTCTTTATATATTTTTCGCTTTTAAATTCAAACATAAACTTAGCGAAAGATGCAAGATACATATTTGGGTTAGGTTCTCTGTAGAGATGTTGCTTAATATAATCTGCGTCTAAATTAAACTCGCTTTCAAAACTTTGTGCGATTTTTTTTGGCATCTGTTTATAATAGTAATCTCGAATTAAAAGCCTTCCGAAATAGTTACCACTAGCTTCGTCCATAATTGAGTAGCCCAAAGAGGCAGCTAACATTTCCATATCAGTGCCATTAAAATAACAACTGTTTGAGCCCGTTCCTAGAATACAAACAATAGCAGGATCATTTCCACTTGTAGCGTAAACAGCGGCTAACATATCTTCTGCAATACTAATATCAGCTTTGGTGAAAATTTCTGCCATTACACCATGGAGAATTTGTACAGGCTTAGGAGTACCACAACCTGCTCCATAAAAGTGAATTTCTTCAACTTCATCTTTGATATTGATAAGTTGAAACATATTTATGATTCTATTTTTTAATTCTTCTGCCGGAACTACTGCAGGATTTAAACCTAAAGTTCTGGCTCTGAAAACCTCATTTTTATTCTTGTCTAAAGCAATCCAGTCTGCTTTTGTAGATCCTCCGTCTGCGATTAAAATCATGTTTGTTGTTAAATGTTTGATTCAAATATATATTATCGGCTTCTACTATACAATAGCTGACGAAAACTCAATCGTTTTCGAAAGAAATAAAGTAGATTTTTATTGAAAAAAGTTTAATTTTGTTTCGCTAATCATGTATAGAATTATGTTTTTTTTAAAGGAAAAGTCTATTTCACTTACAGAAATATTTAATGATAAGTTTGTAGATATTCATTCTCATTTGCTGCCGGGTATAGATGACGGAGCGAAGACTATAGAAGATTCAATATCCTTAATAACTAAAATGTATAGTTTTGGGATTAAGAATTTTATCACAACACCCCATGTGTTGGGAGAGGTTTACCCCAATACAACAGGAACTATTCTGCATAAACTAGAAGAGTTGAAACATGAATTGACACTTAGGGAAGGTTTTGAAGATGTAAGTATAAGAGCTGCTGCAGAGTATATGATGGATGAACAGTTTGTTAAGAGATTAGAACAAGACGATATTTTAACCTTACAGGATAATTTTATCCTAGTTGAAATGTCCTATTTTAATGCACCGATGAATTTGTACGATATTCTATTTGAGATTCAGTTAAAAGGTTATAAACCTATTTTAGCTCATCCAGAACGTTATAATTTCTATCACAATGATTTTCAAAATTATTATAAACTCAAAAAAGCCGGATGTTTATTTCAGTTAAACTTACTATCATTAACTGAACAGTATGGAAGTGGGGTAAAAAAAACTGCCGAGAAATTAATTAAGGAAAATTTATACGATTTTGTTGGCACCGATACTCATCATAAGAATCATTTACGATTGTTGGAAAAAGTCGGTACTAAAAGAATTAAAAATACTATTGTAGATCTTGTAAAAAATAATAGTAAGTTTAATAACTAAAAAAGGAGCCTCTAAAAAGCTCCTTTTTTTAGTTTTATAATTATTGTTTATCCAATCAATTTTTTATACCATGGTTTAGTTGCTTCTTCTTTTACGTTACCATAACCATAACCATAACCATATCCATAACCGTATCCGTAACCTCTTTTCATATCCGTGTCGTTTAGTATGATAGCCATGTTTGGTAATTTTTTTTCTCTATAAAGGGTATCAGGTACAGATAAAAGTCTTTTATCTAAATAATTAGCTCTACTTACATATAAAAACACGTCAGCATATTTTGAAATTAATAATGTATCTGTAACTAAATTAACTGGAGCAGTATCTATAAGAACATAGTCATATTCCATGCGAAGTGTTTCAAAAAGTTCTTTTACTCGAGAAGACATTAATAATTCAGCAGGGTTTGGAGGAATAACACCCGAAGCAATAATATCTAAATTCTTTAACTCTGGAACTCTGAACTTCAAAGAGTCAATAGTTATATTATTATTAGTTATAAAATTAGTAATTCCTTTTCGTTCAGAAATATTTAAATATTCTGTTACTTTGGGTGCACGTAAATCCATTCCAACAAGAATGACTTTTTTGTCAGATAAAGCTAATGTAGCAGCTAGGTTAATGGAAATAAATGATTTCCCCTCACCGCTGGTAGTAGATGTAACAAAAATTGTTTTACCTCCAGTTGATTGCTCATTAGCTGTTAGCATGAAATCTAAATTCGTTCGAATTAATCTAAAAGCTTCCGCAGCACTAGATCTTGCATCTGTACCTACTACAATTTTTTCTTTGGTATCAGAATGGGGAATATCTCCAATGAAAGGAACAGATGTTAAATCCTGAATATCTTTTTTAGTGTGGACTTTGGTATCAAGTAGGTCTCTAATATATATTATAATAAAAGGAATAATAAGACCTAGTAATAAAGCAGCAATAAAAATAATTTTCTTTTTGGGAGAAACAGGGATATCTGGTCCATAAGCTCTATCTATAATTTTTGCATTAGGGACAGTAACTGCGAGGGAGATAGCCGTTTCTTCTTTTTTTCTTAATAAATAGGTATATAAAGCAGCAATAATTTCTTGTTGTCGAGTAATATCTAAAAATTCTCTTTCTTTTGTTGGTATAGATGAAATTTTTGAGTTAAACCTATTAGCTTCTCTATTAAGATTATTTACGTTAAGTTGAATTGCTCTTTCCTGGTTTTCTAAACTGTTAATTAAAGATTTTCGTAGATCATCTATGTTATTTTGAAGTTCAAGAATTATAGTGTTTTTTTTACCTGCACTTTTTAATAGTCTATTTTTCTTACTTAGTAATTCATTATACTGAGAAATATAATTGGCGATATTAGGATCTTGGAGTCCAAGGTTAACCGGAAGGATATCTTCAGAAGCTATTAGTTCTTCTTTTAATGATTTCACTATGCTTAATTGAATATTAATATCTATAAGCTTCTGCCTATTTGCCGTACTTGTTTCTAAAACTAATTGGGCTTCAGATTCTATATCCGTAACATTGTTTTTCTTTTTAAAGTTCTTAACATTGTCATCTACAATGGCTAGTTCTCCTCCAACATTATCTAATCTTTCATCTATAAATTCAACAGTTTTTCTAGATACTTCACTTTTATCTTTTTTAGCGTCTAAATTATATTGTTTAATAATTTCGTCAAGTACATCTTCTGCTTTTTGTAATACTGCGGATTTCAGGGATAATCTTAATACACTTGAGTTTACATTTATTTGTTTTATAGATACTCCATCAATTAATCCATCTATAATCGAATCATCTGAATAAATGTTTATTATTATTTTTTCATTAACATCCTCATGTGTGTAAAATGAGTTTTTAGTAATAGAAATATTCTTTAATTCTAGAGGTTTTAGTTGGTTGTCTAGTTGTAAATTAAACTTACATCCAAAAGAGATATTTTCATACAATAGGTTATCTTCATTATCCATTAAACTAAACTCGTTGTCATTTTTTATAAAGATTGAAAACGAGAAAGGTTTAGTAATTTCTTTTATTGTTATTGAGTCTGTTATATTTAATAGAATTGGTTTTTTCTCGTAGATCTCAGAGTTTTTAACTCTTCCCTCAGAAATATACTTCACATTAAGTTTTAGGTTTTTAACAACTTGGCCAAGTATTTTTCTAGATTTTAATATTTCAATTTCATTATCGGGGTTATTACTTGATCCCCCACCAACAATACCAAGATCACTAAAGGCTTCTAATTCTGCAGAGATACCAGATTTATTATTATCCTTAATCATTATAGTAGTTGACGCTATATATTTGGGAGTGCTATATCTTAAGTATAAAAAAGCTAAAGCTATACTTATAATAACTCCTAAAGAAAACCACTTCCAGTGAATTAAATACTTTTCTAGTTCAGCTCTTACATTAATTGTGTCTTGCTGTTGTATTTGGTGCGAATTTATATTAGTATTCATTAAGAATTTTTTATCTGGTTAAAACAGCAATTAAGGAAACTAAAATAGATCCAATAGAAACAAATAAGCCTGTATTGCGATTAAAAGCTGCGTCTTGTGAAGAGGATTTATTGGGGTCAACATATACTAGATCATTTTGTTGTAAATAGTATACGGGAGACGTGAATAGTTTATTTGATCTTAAATCAACATCATATTTTACTTTCTTTCCATTAATTTCTCTAAATACTTTCAAAGAGTTACGCTTACCTGTAATATTTAAATCTCCAGCTAAACCAATAGCTTCAAGAATAGTAATTCTTTCATTAGGGATAGTGTAAGTACCTGGGCTTCTTACATCACCTAAAACTGTTATTGTATAGTTGGCTATTCGAATATTAATAGTTGGATTTTTGATATAGTCTGGGTCCAATTTGTTTCTCAATAATTGAATTGTTTGTTGCCTAGTGAGACCTCCAATTTTAAGTCTTCCTAGAACTGGAAAATCAATAAAACCTTCATTATCTATTAAATAGGATTGTTGTTGAGGAGCCCCAACAGCACTATTCGTTGTTGTTGCAAAGTTAACTGCGGGTAGATTAAATGATTTTACAGCTTCTAAATCTAGAGCAGAAATGGTAATTTGTATTAAATCGTCTGACTTTAAAATTGTGTTGTATGAGTTGGAAACTTTGGCTTGTTCTATCTCATCATATTGGAAGTAAGTAATGTCTTTTTTTGATACACAAGAACACAATGTTGAAAGTAAGAAAAAAAGAACAAGTTTTTTTATTTCTAGCATTTGAAAAATTTTGTTGCGAAAATAACTAATTTATTTTGGACTTAGAGAGTGTCAAGTTTTTCGAAAACAGAATTATTTGATTTATATTCTGATACTATTTCTTTTATTAACTTAACAGTATGGTTATTTTGGTTAAGATTGTTTTCTTTACATAACGATTCAATTTGTGACTTAATTTTTTTAAAATCTATCGATTGGTTTTTGGCAATCATTATTTTTTCGTGATAAGTAGGAGTAGTATTTTCTCCGTTGGCTAATAATTCTTCATATAGTTTTTCTCCAGGTCTGAGTCCAGTAATTTTAATATTTATGTCATCAGGGTATTTTAAACCTGATAAATGAATCATCCGTTTTGCTATGTCATAAATTTTAACAGATTTACCCATATCAAAAATGTAAATTTCGCCTCCTTCTCCCATTGTTCCTGCTTCTAGAACTAATTGACAAGCTTCTGGTATCGTCATAAAATATCTTGTAATATTTTTATGAGTTACTGTTAATGGTCCACCATCTTCAATTTGTTTTTTAAAAAGAGGTATTACGGATCCATTTGAACCTAATACATTTCCAAAACGAGTTGTCGTAAACTTTGTTGTGTTGAAGCATGAACTTAAACATGAAATATACATTTCTGCTACTCGTTTAGTAGCTCCCATAACATTTGTTGGGTTTACAGCTTTATCTGTAGAGACCATGACGAATCGTTCTACGTTATATTTCACTGATAAATCTGCTATGTTTTTAGTTCCAGCAACATTGATTTTAATTGCTTCATATGGACTTTCTTCCATCAAAGGCACATGTTTGTAGGCTGCTGCGTGATAAACTTTGTCAGGATTAAATTCTTGAAATACGTCCTCCATTCTCTTTAGATCGCGAACGTCTGCAACAAGGGAAGTAAAGTTTACTATACCTTGACGAATTAATTCCTGTTGAATTTCGTATAAAGGAGATTCGGCTTGATCTATTAAAATTAAATGTTTATGATTGTATTTGCTTATTTGACGAGAAATTTCACTTCCAATTGATCCTGCCGCCCCTGTAACGAGGATAACTTTACCGTTAACGTCTCTTTTTACAATTGGATTGTCAATTGAAATTGGTTGACGATCTAACAAGTCTTCAATTTTCACTTGTTTGATTTGATTGGCTTCAAAATCACCTCCAATCCAATTAGAAAGAGCTGGAACTATTTTAGGTTTTACTCCAAGTTCAAGTGTTTTATCAGTTAGAAAAAGTAAACGTTCTGATTTAATATTCTGGATTGAGAAAATGATTTCATCGACTTGCTGTTTCTCTATAAAATCTTTATCTATTTCGAGGCGGCTATAAATTTTTACTCGGTCTATCTTTTTACCAACTTTAGTCTTATCATCATCTATAAAACCAATTACTTCATAGTTGTTTTTTGTATCCCTATTTAAAGCGCCATAAGTAATTAAACCAGAATCTCCAGCCCCATAGATCATTACATTAGTAATGTCTTTTAGTTCAGATGAGATGATTTCGTAAAAAGCTTTGAAAATGAATCTGCTAACAACAAGTATAAAAACTGTAATGAAATAGTGAATCAGAATAATGGTCTTGGGTATTGTATAGTTTGGGAATACTTTGTAGACGTTATTTATGGCCACAATAAATATTATACTAATAGACGCGAGGGTAACACCTATAAAAACATTAAAGGCATCTCTTGTTCCCGTGTGCCTTATTATACCTCTATTTGATCCAACTAACCAAAAAGATACCAAAAATACTACCGAGATAAAAGGTATTTGGTAAGTTAAGTTATTAGTGTTAAAATTTAAAGAAGCATTAAAGCGAATTGTATAAGCCAAAATAAAAGATAAGATAACAAGTATGTTATCAATAAATAAAACAACCCAATGAGAGGCATGCTTATTTAACGCTTTTAAAAGAAAATTTCTGATCATTTTTATAGATTACAGCTGAGTTAAAGATACAATATATTTGACTTGAGCAAATTTGTAACTTAAATTTTCTTCATTTGCTGTTTTAAACTTTGTATCTGTTCTTTAAGCATTCCGTGTTTATCAAGTTTTTTCGCCTCATTCATTAATGTTGTAGCTTCCCTTTTTCTTCTTTTGGTCATTGCTATTCCAGCAAGTTGCAATTTGGCCATAGCTAGATCATGATCCATTGATAATCCTAATTTTACCGCTTTTTTCAAAAATTTTTCTGCTTGAGTAATATTTGTTTGAGATAACATAATCCCATGGAGGTAATTAAAGTAACCTTGTTGTTTTATTGTTAAAGATCCTTCAGGATTTTTTATATAACCAAGCCATTTCTGAGCCCCAGAGAAGTTTTGTTTTCTAAGTTGTAAAAATGCCAGGAGTATAAACTCATTTTTAAAGTAAAAAAAGACAAAGATACCTGCTAACAATAATAAGAAAATACCATTTCCAATATCTCCTTGGTAAAAATTATAAAAGGCCCAAATCGTTATTAATACTGCGAGAACTAATTTTATCTTTTTATTAAACATGTTATTTCTTCTTTGAAGCGCAAATGTACATTTTTAAACCTAATTGTATTACTTGTGATAAACTTTTTTGTTTCTAAACCAAGCTATAGTTCCTAATATTGATACAAATAATACTGATAAATAGACCGAATTAGGGGTAATTACTTTATCTCCACTAGCATAAGAATGTAATCCCGACAAGTAGAAATTTACACCAAAGTAAGTCATCATGATTGAGGCATATGCAATGATCGACCAAAGATTAAAAGTGTATTTTCCTCTTAGTCCTGGAATAAGTCTCATATGAAGAACAAAAGCATAAATCATGATTGATATAAGTGCCCAAGTTTCTTTTGGATCCCATCCCCAGTAACGCCCCCAACTCTCATTGGCCCACATTCCTCCTAAAAAGTTTCCAACGGTAAGCATTACTAAACCTACTGTTAGAGCCATTTCATTAATTATGGTGAGCTCTTTTATATGTGTATCCATTTTTTTCTTATTCTTTTCATTGGTGAAAATGATTAAGAATAAAGCAACAACTCCTAAAACCATTCCTAAAGAAAAGGGTCCGTAACTAGCTACAATGATTGACACGTGTACTAGTAACCACCATGAATTTAATACTGGTTGTAAATTGGCAATTTCTGGATCTAACCAATTTCCCATGGCAATCATTAAAATTACACAAGAAACAAAAGTAGCTGCTCCAATGGTTAAAGAAGACTTTCGTCCTAAATATAAACCAAATAGCATAGTTGCCCATGCAACATAAATAATACTCTCGTATGCATTACTCCATGGAGCATTCCCACTGATATACCATCTAGATATAAGTCCTATACTATGGACTATGAATAACATAATTATAACCCCAATTAATCCTTTTACAATATATTTGAATGTTTTTTTCTGAGAGAAAATACTCAGAACTTCAAAAGCTATTAAAAGGAAACCAAATAATCCGTAGTATAAAAAAAGTTTTTTAAAGATGTTGATTTTATTATAAGCAATCTCTAGATTAATTTGATCATCAGACGGCATAATTTGATTTCCATATTTTTTCTGAAATTTTTTAATTCCGTCCAATATTTGATCTGGCTCTTTATAGTCTCCACTTTTTTTAGAAGCTTGTAATAATTGCATGTAAACAGGTAAAGACTGACGAACAAAAACTGAATCCGTTGCTCTAAATCCTGCTGTAGCTGTTTCTGGTTGTGAAACCCACTTATTTTCATCATCTCCTGGAATTGGATAAATTTTTAAAATTCCTCCTCCCAAGGCTTGAGATAATAACCAAATTCTTCTTTCAATTTTTATTAAGTCTTTTTCAAATTTATTTTGGATTTTTTTCTTTTGCGCTTGTACAACTAAATTACCAATTACGGAGTTTCCTCGTTTATCGTAGAAATCAATAAATCTAGCATGCGTTGCTTCTTTCGGAAGTCCTAATATTTTTCTGATTTCAGTATTCCCTTTTTCTAAATAAATGAAAGGAACTTGTAACCAGAAAGTTGGGTTCTCTGTAATTGAAAGTAACACTTGACTAGGAGTCATACCATTAAATTTGTTAGTTTGAGCTACTTTTCTTACCAATTCTGAAGCAAATGTATGTGCCGGTTTCATTCTTCCGCCAGCATCTTGAATTACCAAACGACTAAACTTCTCCGCGTGTTCAACACTCACAAGGTTTGATTTAAGGATACTATCGATTTTCTCATTACTTATTTTTGACTTGAGATCGTTACCATGATCAGAATTATGCTGAGCAAAAGAAAAGGTAGAGGCGAATAAGAAAGGAATAATAAAAGTAGCTTTTTTCTTTCTAATTTTTCTTAACCCTTTCTTTAGATCGTCAAAGCGCGTATGCCTAGCGAACATAGCAGAAATAAGTCCAATATATAATAACGAGTATCCGATATATGTTATTAGAGTTCCCCAGAAATCATGATTAACTGAAAGATGAGATTGCTCAATAGCTTCTCCAGCATTTTGATAACTCGCCTGGAAAAATTTATATCCTTTATGATCTAAAATATGGTTCATAAAAATTCTATAATCAAAGGTTTCTTCCGTATCAACAACAGTCACTTCGCTTGCATATGAAGAAGCGCTTTCCGATCCAGGATATTTTTCTAATTGGAAATCGTTTAATTTCACATTAAAAGGAGTTTGAAGTAATTTAGATCCATACCAAGCTCTAAAGTTTAAATTGTCTATAGTGAATTCTTTTTTGCCTTTCGTATTGAATTGACCACCAGTAAATTCTACTCTTTCTGTTTTACCATTGGTGGTAACATCAAACACAACTAAGTCGAATTTTTTATCATCTTTCACACCTCTAATAGTTTTCATTTCTCCTTTTTCTGCTGGTTCAGGAACTACAAATTGAAAGCCATTTAAAGTGTGTAATGTTCTATATTGAAAGTGTTGAATGCTGTCTTGTACAATTTGTCCTTGTTTTTGATCAGCCATTCGTAACCATTGTCCACCTTGTTTCGACGTCATCTTTAAACTTCCATTAACATAAAATAAGTTAACGGTGGCGTTACGATTTGGTGCATCAAAGCCCACTAAAATATTGTGAATATTTTGAATTGTACCTCTTTTGATGTAGTGATCGTTTCTTGTTCCGCTTGAGCTTTCTACAAAATGTAAATACTCAACTCCGTTTTCATCCAGAATCAATTTTTCTTCTGCCCAAGGAATATAATCGACTAATTTAAAGTCTATTTCTTGTTTAGGTTTGTTCTTATTTGGTTGAAAAACAAAAGAAAAGTCTTTTGAATTTTTCCCCCATGCAGATAAAAGTAATTTTTCTTCATAAGATTTTTGAGAAGCATTATCGTCAATAATTACATTTAGGTAATTAGTCTCTGATAAAAATACGTTAGTTGATTCTCCTTCATCAAGAATCATCATACCTTCATAACCAATATATCTAGTAATTCCAGCTCCAATTAAAATGAAAAGGAAAGAAATATGAAACATTAGTACGGTCCATTTCTCTTTTCTAAATAATCTATATCTAAAAATATTTCCGAAAAAGTTTACGACAAATAAAAGCATGATTATTTCGAACCACCATGCGTTATAGACTAGTTTTTTTGCCGTTTGTGTTCCGAAGTCATTTTCTATAAAAGTTGCTATTCCCATGGCTATTGCAAATACTATAAAAAGTATAGCCATTAATCGTGTTGAATAAAATATATTTAAGAATTTTTTCATTGTAAAATGAGTAGATGAAAACTTTGCAAATTTACGGAAAGTTAAACTAACTCACTTTAGAAATGAACTGTTTTTTGGTGTTTAGATTAAGTTAAAATTGGAGCGTAATTATGAGCCAATCTTTTCACCCATTTTAACAAAAGTTTCAATCTTGTCTTTGGTATTATCCAAGATATCTTTATCTATTTTGATTTTATCTTTATCTACCAATAAAACAACAGTTGATCCACCAAAAGCGAAATACCCCATTTCGTCTCCTTTATTTAGTTGTTGATTTGGAATGTATGTGTCTATAATCGTTCCAACCATGGTTGCTCCAACTGGTGCGAGCAATATATTTCCTTTATCTGTAGTTTTTAAAATACAATATTCGCGTTTGTTTTCACAAAATACTTTGGTAAAGTTTTCGGCTAAAGCATAGGGAGAAACAGATAAGTAACTACCTTTTATTTTTACCATTTCACTCGGTATTCCGCTATATGGGAAATGATACCGATGATAGTCATTTGGAGCTAATCTTAAAATTAAGAGTGACGCGTTTTTATATTTATTAGCAAGATCTTTATTTCCTAAAAATTCTTGGAGTGTAAATTTTCTTCCTTTTATAAAGAAGTTGTGCACATCTTCAATATTCTCGAATGCTAGTAGTTTCCCATCCCCTGGTGAGACGAAATCATCTCCAATTGGTCTAGCTTCTGGTTTTAATTTACGGTAGAAAAAGTCATTAAATGAAGTGAATTCACTAATCGATTTTTTAGCTTCATTTAAATCAATATTTAATTCATCAACAAACTTTTCAATTTTAGAAACAGAAGATGTTTTGTTCATTTGTCTCCCATACCATTCCGATAAAAACTTACGTTTTACCAATGGAAGTAATGCTAGTTTTCCAAAAGGATTACTGTATAACATTTTTAAAAAACCTTCTCCTGGTGGAGTTTCAATTTGAGTTTCTCCACTTTCTCTGTTGATGAATTTAATTTGCATGTTTATTCGTCTATACTGTCAATTAAAATCTCTAACATATCAATTGCCGCTTGGGCAATTTTTGTACCAGGACCGAAAACTCCAACTGCTCCCGAATCAAATAAAAATTGATAATCTTGAGCAGGAATTACACCGCCTACAATTACCATAATATCCTCACGACCATACCCTTTTAATTCTTCAATTACTTGAGGAACCAATGTTTTGTGTCCTGCTGCTAATGATGAAATACCAATAATATGAACATCGTTTTCAATTGCTTGCTTTGCGGCTTCTTTTGGCGTTTGAAATAATGGTCCAACATCGACATCAAAACCTAAGTCAGCATAACCTGTTGCAACAACTTTAGCACCTCGATCATGACCATCTTGACCAAGTTTTGCAATCATTATTCTTGGTCTACGACCTTCTAGGTTCGCAAACTCATCAGCCAGTTCACTCGCTTTTTTAAATAATGAATCGTCTTTTATTTCTTTACTATACACTCCAGATATTGTTTTATGAACAGCTTTGTGTCTTCCAAAAACGGCTTCTAGAGCATCAGATATTTCTCCTAAAGATGCCCTGTTTCTTGCTGCTTTTACTGCTAAATCTAGTAAATTTCCATTACCTGTTTTAGCGCATTCTGTTAAATCTTTCAAGCAAGCTTCAACTTTAAATGTATCTCTTTTTGATTTTAAGTATTCTAATCGTTCAATTTGAGATTTACGAACAGCTTCATTGTCTACTTCTAAGATATGTAAAGGATCTTCTTGTTCTAATTGATATTTATTTACACCAACAATAATATCTTGACCACTATCTATTTTCGCCTGCTTAATTGCTGCGGCTTCTTCAATACGCATCTTTGGAATTCCTTTTTCAATTGCTTTAGTCATTCCTCCAAGTTCTTCTGTTTCTTGAATTAACTCCCAAGCTTTATTGGCTATTTCTTCGGTTAATTGTTCCAAATGATAACTTCCAGCCCATGGATCTACTGTTTTTGTAATGTTTGTTTCTTGTTGTAAATAAATTTGAGTATTTCTCGCAATTCTTGCAGAGAAATCTGTAGGTAAAGCAATTGCTTCGTCTAACGCATTTGTATGCAAGCTTTGTGTTCCTCCGAAAGCAGCTGCCATTGCTTCGATGGTTGTTCTGGCAACATTATTAAATGGGTCTTGTTCAGTTAAACTCCATCCGCTAGTTTGACAGTGCGTTCTTAATGCTAGTGATTTCGGGTTTTTCGGGTTAAATTGCTTTACAAGTTTCGCCCAAAGCATTCTGGCTGCTCTCATTTTTGCAATTTCTCTAAAGTGATCCATTCCGATTGCCCAGAAAAAAGATAATCGAGGTGCGAAAGTATCAATATCCATTCCTGCTGCTAATCCAGTTTTTATATATTCTAATCCATCTGCCAAGGTGTAAGCTAATTCAATTTCTGGTGTAGCACCTGCCTCCTGCATGTGATATCCTGAAATAGAAATCGAATTGAATTTAGGCATGTTGTTACTGGTGTATTCAAAAATATCCGCAATAATTTTCATTGATGGAGTAGGTGGATAGATATAAGTGTTTCGCACCATAAATTCCTTTAAAATATCATTTTGAATAGTTCCTGATAACTTTTCAGGAGTAACACCCTGTTCTTCCGCAGCGATAATATAAAATGCAAGAATTGGTAGTACAGCTCCGTTCATTGTCATGGAAACAGACATTTTATCTAATGGAATCTGATCAAAAAGGACCTTCATGTCTTCAACAGAATCAATAGCTACACCAGCTTTTCCTACATCGCCTTGTACACGTTCATGATCTGAATCGTAACCTCTGTGGGTTGCTAAATCAAAAGCAACTGATAATCCTTTTTGTCCTGCAGCTAAATTTCTTCTATAAAAAGCATTGCTTTCTTCAGCAGTTGAAAAACCGGCATATTGTCTAATTGTCCAAGGTCGTCTTACGTACATTGTAGAGTAAGGACCTCTTAAATTTGGCGCTAAACCAGCAACAAAATCCTCGTGTTTTAATCTTTGATTTGTTGTAGAAACGTTCTTTTCTAGTTGTATGTTTGATATATCTTTTCTACTCATTTTCGACGTGTGAATTTAAGCATGCATAGAATAATTCAAATGCAATAAAGGTTTTAGTAGCTTTGTTTTTATAATCTTCACTGGTAAGATTCACTAAAGCTGCAGCTATTAATCCTGAGTCACTATTTCCATGTAACTCTTTAAATGTTGTAATTAAGTCGGCAATATCATCATTGCTATTAACGGAAATATTTTTACCATATTCACCAAAATAATTTATGGTGAGTTCAGAATCTTTCCTTTCAAGATTTTTGTAGTATTTAGTGGTTGTGCTGTCTAGTACTTCTTTTACTTGAGTTGAAAGCTCAGAATAACTTAAATATTTTGATTTTTGTTGTCTTTGTTTCTTAGTTATCCAAAGGTAATTCTTTAGTTCGATTTTCGATTGATTCAATAATTCAATTGATTCTTGAGTTACAATTTGTTCTAGATTCTTAAAGCCTTTGAAAACCTCATCGGAGTCATTCGTAAACTTTTTAATTGCCTTAAATGATTCTTCCTTATAAATGTTGTAATACTTACATACTATGTTTTCGAAATGATCAACCATAACTTCAATCAAGTCGCTTCTGCTTTCTTTTAAAAGGGAATTACTTTGACTGTTTAAAGAAAAAGTCAATAGAAGACAAAACAAGATTGCTATTTTTCTATTCATTATCTATTTTAGAGTTAAGGCAGGTGTAAAAGAGTTCAAATGCAATAAATGTTTTTATCGCTTGATTTTTAAAATCCTGCTCTTTTAAATTTAACATCGGAGCTATTAAAAGAGGGGTGCTTATATAATCTTCTCTAAAAGTTAGGATAAAATCTTTAATGTCGTTGTTGTTACTAATGGATATGAGTTTATCAGAGAACTCTTCTTCGTAATTTATGATGTAGACAAATTTTTTCGATTTGATTTTGTTAATATATTTTTCGAAAAACTGTTCGTCTTTAAATTTTTTCAGTTCTTCAGGTGTGAATAGTGTAAAACTAAAATGAGAAAACTTATGTCTATTATCAGAACTTTTGAGCCAAACGTAATCAGCAAGTTCTTCATAAGATTGTTTGAGTAATTGTAAGGATTTTTCCGATGAAAGTTTAGCTAGAAGAGAAGGGAAGTTCACCTTTTCTTTTGATATTTCTTGAAGATATAATTTATAAGCTTTTTGTGATTTATCTTTTTCAATACTATAATAATCACAAATTAATTCTTCGAAAGTGGACACCATTGTCTTGATGTAATTATCATCCGAATTGTCACTGAAATTCTGATAAAAGTCATATTGTGAAAAACTCAACTCGTGAAAGAAGATAAATATAATTAAAAGATAAAGCTTATTCATTTCCTAATCGTTCTTGTTCAGTTTGTTCTGCCAATCTTTTTGTTATTATGGGTTGTATTAATGTTTTTTGAGAACGCTTTTTTACAAAAGGATATAGCTCTAAATCATTCTTCATTTTGTCGGATTCGTTTTGAACTTTATTGGTTCCTAGTAAAACCAGTTCGCCTTTGTCAAAAAGTTCTTGTTCCTTCTGTGCCGATTCAGAAATTTTACGTTGAATAACTCCTTCTTTTAGCTGCTTCATAAAACCACCACCTTCTTCAATTTGCTTGAAGATCTCCAATGCTTTTTCCGCTAATTGTTCTGTTAAGCTTTCAATATAATAGCTCCCATTTGCAAAGTTTTGTGAATTTTTAAAACCGCTTTCTTCTTTAAGAATTAATAATTGATTTCTTGAAATGCGTTCTCCAAATTCATTTGATTTATGAAAAATTTCATCATAAGAAACGTTAGTAACCGTATTCGCTCCTCCTAAAACAGCACTCATACATTCAGATGTTGTTCTTAGCATATTTGTATTGTAATCATATAAGGTTTTGTTTCTTAAAGTAGGTTGTGCGAAAATATGTGCTTCATTCACAGAAGTATTATATTCTTTTAGTAAAGCGTTCCATAAGACTCTAAAGGCTCTTAGTTTTGCGATTTCAAAGAAGTAATTAGTTCCTACAGAAAAATTAAAATGAATTTTACTTGCGATATCTGCGCCAAAATTATTTAAATATTCGTTGGCATGACTTAACGCGTATGCTAGTTGTTGAATTGTATTGGCTCCTGCATTTTGATAGAGAGAAGCGTTTACTGCAATGCAATTTTTTAGCTCTTTAAGTTCTTCTAGTTTTTTATAATCACTGTTTAGGTTTTCAAACCAGTTTCCAGTTTTCGCTAAGTTACCAATGATATCAATGTTTAAAAAACAGTTTGTGGAGTTTGTCTTCTCAGCAAGTTTTTTAATGAATTCGACGTTTAAAAAGTTTAGTTTAAAATAAACTTTTGTAATGGTAATATCAATGTTATTAAGAACCTTAGCAAAATTGAAATCGTTATCGGAAACAAATTCAATAGCATTTGCTCCTCGGTTTAAAGCATCAACAGCTAATTTGTTTGCTACATTTTCATTGTCAATATATATAGATTGGCAGATTGAAAAATTGGCTTTTGGGAGATCAGGAGTTTGATGAGTGCTATCTTCTTTTGTGTAAAAAGGTTTTACAGTAATTCCTTCGTTTGTATTCCATAAAAGTGTTTCGTTATAATCTAAACCTTTTAAGTCAGCTTGAATTTTTTGTTTCCAAGCTTTTTCTGATATACCTTCAAATTCATCAAATAAATATGTTCCCATTATTTTTCTATAGTATCAAATTCGATTATATAAATATCTTCATTTTTCTTTTTCATTAAATACTTTTCTCTAGCGAACCTTTCTAGTTCGAGAGTATCCTGAAGATTCTTTATGGTTTGTTTGTCTTCTGCAGTTTTCTTCTTATGATAATCAATCCAAGTTTGTAGTTCCTTAATATCATTGTTAAATTCTCGGTGCGTCAAATATGAATTTTCATCAAAGAAAAGCATCCATACCACAAATACAGTAAGTATAATAACATAAATATTTGTTACTATTTTAACTACAGGTTTGTTTTGAATTGATTTTAAATTCATTGCTACAGGCGTTCGCTAATTACAGATCTTACTACATCAATTGCTACAGTGTTATAACGATCATTGGGGATGATAATATCCGCAAAATTCTTTGTTGGTTCGATAAATTCCTGATGCATTGGTTTTAGTGTGTCTTGATATCTACTAAGTACCTCATTTATATCTCTACCTCTTTCAGAAATATCTCTCTTAACCCTTCTAATCAATCTTTCGTCTGCATCTGCATGAACAAATATTTTAATATCACATAAATCTCGCAATTCTTTATTGTTAAAGATAAGAATTCCTTCAACAATAATAACTTTTCGTGGATGTGTTTTTATAGTGTCTTTAGTTCTATTATGAGTTACAAATGAATAGACAGGTTGTTCAATAATATCAGCGCTTTTAAGTTTTTTTAAATGATCTACTAATAATTCAAAATCAATAGCTCTGGGATGGTCGAAGTTTATTTTTGATCTCTGGTCGTAAGTAAGATCATCTGTTGCGTTGTAATAAGAATCTTGAGAGATCACACAAACTTCATCTGGTGGAAGTTCATTAATTATCTGATTTACTACAGTCGTTTTACCACTTCCCGTTCCTCCTGCAATACCGATTATAAATATATTTTTCATTGTTGTAGTTTGTGTGAGCAAATTTAGAAAAAATAGAGCACAAAAAAAGACATCATTTCTGATGTCTTATATGCTTTTAGAGCCGATAGAGGGACTCGAACCCACGACCTGCTGATTACAAATCAGCTGCTCTAGCCAGCTGAGCTATATCGGCCTTTGCTTTAAAGCGTGGCAAATATACTATGTTTTTTAATACTGGCAAATATTTTTGATTTTTTTTTAAATTTTCTACGATCCTATTTTAAACGATAAAACAGGAACTGGAGAATGATTGGCTACATCTTCTGTAATACTTCCATCAAAAAAATGTAGAAGACCCTTTCTTCCGTGGGTTGCCATTGCTATAATATCAGCATTGTGATTTTGAGCGAAGTTTATAATTCCAGCTTCGATAGTATAATCAGAAACATATTGTACGTCTTTTATATAGTCAGCTTTTGTTTCAGCTTTTTCAAAAAAGTTCTTTACAATTTCTCGCATTTCAGAGGAACTTTTAAATGATTTAGAAGGAGTGTTTACGTAAATCATTTTCATTTTACAATTGATTTTTTCTGCAAATTTTCTAGCTTGTTTATATGCTTCAATCGAGTCTTTAGAAAAATCACAGGCAAATACTGCGTTTTCGAAATTTTCCATGGGGTTGTTTTTTACAACCAAAACTGGAATATCAGAATTTCGAATTACTTTTTGTGCGTTGGAACCTATGAATAATTCTTTAAATCCGGTTGCTCCCTGAGAACCCATGAAGACGAGATTTATATTCTCTTCTTTGCATAAATCATTAAGTTCACTGAATATTTTATAATGTTTAATGATAGGAGTAATTTTAATGTCTTTAAGATATTTTTTATCTAAAAATTCATTAAGTTTTTTTTCTATTAGTTTGAGGTAAAAAATAGTTTCTTGTGTTGTAACGGTATTAGTTGCTATTGCGTTTGATAATTCAAGCATATGAAGTACAACTAATTCAAATTTGAATTTTTTTGCAAAATTGGCTGCTGTTATCAGAGCATTTTCAGACTGCTCTGAGAAATCGATAGGTACTAAAACTTTTTTCATAATTGCGGAAGTTTTGGATGTTATACTTCTTAATGTACGAAAAAAATAACTCATTTATCAGTTAGTTGGCTTTCGATTTACCTTTATCTATGGCTAGAAAGATCATTTCTGATGATAAATAAGAAAAGCTTTTTTTAGTCCAAAGCTTTTTTATAAGTCTCAAGACAACGTTCTCTTGCAAATTTATGATCGACTATTTGTGCAGGGTATGTTAATTCTTGAAATTCAGGTACCCACTTTTTAATATATTCTAATTGCTTATCGAATTTTTGTATTTGTGTTGTTGGGTTGAAGATTCTAAAATATGGAGAAGCATCAACACCACAACCAGCTACCCATTGCCAATTTCCTATATTACTAGATAGCTCAAAATCTAAAAGTTTTTCAGCGAAATAGGCTTCTCCTAACCTCCAGTCAATAAGTAAATGTTTGCACAAAAAGCTACCAACCAGCATTCTTACTCGGTTATGCATGAATCCTGTCTTATTTAACTCTCTCATACCTGCATCTACAAGAGGGTATCCAGTTTTACCTTCGCACCAATTTTTGAAATCTTCTTTGTTGTTTCGCCATTCGATATTGTCATACTTAGGCTTGAAAGCTTTTGTAATTGTATGTGGGAAATGCCAAAGAATTTGCATGAAGAATTCACGCCATATTAATTCCTTTAAAAAGGTAATGTTGTCGCTTTTTAGAGATTTATTAACCGCTTCTCTCACAGATATTGTTCCAAATCTAAGATGAATTCCCAATTTAGATGTAGCATTGATAGCGGGAAAATTTCGTTTAGCTTCGTATTCATTAATTAGAGTAGTTGATATTTTGTAATCTGGAATTTGTATTGTTGAATTTTCAAACCCCATTTCATCTAGGCTCATAATTTCCTGATTGTCGATTTTAACGAAATTATCCAGTAGTTTTTCTGAAGTATATGGTTTTGAGTGCTCGGGAGTAAATGTACTTAACCACTTTTTGGAATAAGGAGTATACACTTTATATGGATTTCCATCATCTTTAGTGATTTCTTTTTCTTCAAAAATTACTTGATCTTTAAAAGATTTGAATGATATATTGTTTTTGTCTAATAATTCAAGAATGGCTTGATCACGTTCAGAAGCATATGGTTCATAATCACGATTTGTGTACACGGAAATGATATCGTATTTTTTTAGTAATTCTTGGTATATGTCTATAGGATTTCCATAAAAAACATGAAGTGAACTGTTTACTTCTTTTAATTGAAGATTTATTTTAAGTAGCTGTGTGTGAATAAAATTTACTCGAGCATCGTTTTTAGGAAGTTTGTCGAGTATGTTTTTATCAAAAATAAATATTGGTAGGACTGTTTTGTTATTGTTCAGAGCTTCGAATAATCCGTGATTGTCATTGAGCCTTAAATCTCTTCTAAACCAAAAAATTGATATTTTATCCATTAAATTCTCCAAATAGTTCGATTAATTTTTTCTGTCTGTATTCAAATATCTCGTCCAGTTTAGGTTTTACTAGTAATGGATGTGCTAGTCTTCCAAGAAATCCTAAAGGAATTTTGTAGTCAATAATATCTTCCATTTCTACACCACCTTTAATTGGATGTATAAAATGTTTATGATGCCATAAAGCATAAGGTCCATAACGTTGTTCATCAACAAAGTATTTTTTATCCATAACGTGAGTAATCTCCGTTACCCATTTAGTTTTTATTCCCAAAACAGGAGTTACGATATACTGTATGATTTGTCCGGGATACATTGGTTTTTCCGCTCCTGATAAAATTTTAAAACTCATGTAATCAGGAGTAATTGTTTTTAAGTTTTTAGGACTGGATAAAAATTCCCATGCTTCATCGACTGTTATCGGTAAGTTTTGTTTTTTGTGAAGACGGTAGATTTTCATTTTAATTATGGATTAGAATATATAAATTCAGTGAAGTGGCAATACAAAGCCAAATAATATATGGTAGTAGTAAAAGTCTGGCCTTTTTAATGTCATTACTCAAATTGAAAAAGAAATATAATAATGAAACGATCAAAAGAAATAAAACTAACACTCCTAAAATCACTAATTTCTGATTGAAAAATATAAAGTTCCAGCTAATGTTTAATACAAGCTGTATTAAATAGGTGATTTGTGTTTCTTTAGTGTTTGATTTATTAAATAAGTATCCTAGGTAAATCGAGAAGCAAACCATTATCAATGTCCATGCTGCACCAAAAACCCACCCAGGTGGTGTCCATGGAGCTTTATTTAATGATACATACCAATCATCTCTTGGTCCAACTCCCATTAATAAGCTACCAACCCATAAGGTACCGAAATTAATAACTAAAAACAGAAAGATGTATTTTAATTTGTTCATGAGGTTAAATGTTTGGTTATTTTTTTGCTTTTTGGTTTCGTTATCGAATACCAATAGTCAATTAAATTACCGTTCTCATCAACTAAATATTTTTGAAAATTCCACTTCACGGACGAATTCTTTTTTCCGTTCAGTTTTTTGTCTGTTAAATAAGAATAAAGAGGGTGTTTCTCGCTTCCCTTTACTTTAATTTTTTCTGTAATAGGGAATGAAACACCGTAGTTAATCGAACAAAATTCTTGGATTTCGTCAGAATTACCTGGTTCTTGTCCACCAAATTGATTACAAGGAACACCAATAACTACTAGAGTATTGTAATATTCATCCTGAAGCTCCTGAAGCTCTCGATATTGAGGGGTTAATCCGCATTTAGAAGCTACATTTACGAATAAAATTTTCTTCCCCTCAAATTCAGAAAGATTTAATTCTTTACCCTGAAGGTTGTTTATTTTTATTTGGTAGAAAGACATATTGTGGAACCACTAGTTTATCAGTGGAGAAGTTTAGTTAGGTTTATGCAGTTAAAGGTTTTCCTTTTAATCTTTTCTCAATACGTTGTTTTACAGTAGTTAATCTTTTCATGATTTCCATTAGATTACTATCTTTGCTCTTTTTGTATTCTTCATTAATTTCTAAGATTAAAGCTTTAGCTTCTCTAGAAGCTAAAATTCTATCGCTTGTTGTGATGAATTTGAACTTTCTGTTCTCGAATTCTGATGCTTTCTCTATTAATGTCATAACTATTAAATAATTATAGGGTTTTTCCAAACCACAGTTTGGATTGTTAAATCGTAAAAATTAGACGTGTAAGCTTAGAAGTACTTTCATTATTTACACCTAATTTATAATCTTGGGGCAACAAATGTATATATAACTTTAATATTTTACGTTACAAAATCGATTGTTTTAGACAATTTAATGATATATTTTTCTTATATCGCAATGTTTTGTTTATCTAAAATCAAATTAAGTTAAACAAATATATAAAAAACCTTTTTAATTCTAACTTTTTCAAAAAAATAAATTTTACTGTACAAGCTAATTCGGCTGTTTGGTAGAATCTTATCATAAAAAAAGGCTTTTTCATCTGAGAAAAGCCTTTTTTTAGTAAAATTTTGGGATTTATTACTCTTGGTTTAACAGCTTGTCAAAATCATAAAAGAAAAAGTTTTTTTCGTCATTCATTGCTACGAAAAGTCCACTAGAGAATTTTGAGTTTAATGAAATTGTAGTAACATCACATCCATCAGTTTCAAGTGTGGTAAGATTTTCTGCTTTTATAAACCTATCTGACTCTCTGTCGAAAATATTGAATGTTCCTCTTTGCTGGTCAGAGACAATTATATAACCTGAATTTTTTCCAGTTTTTGCAATGGCAATTCCTTCAATGTCAGGTTTGAATTTATCCTGAGCAAAACATGCAACTTCTTCATTTTCTTTTTGTGGTTTAGCATAATATTTTCTGATGTAATGTTGTTCATCATAAGAATAAATAAAGCCAAGTTCATTATCAACGACAATCGCTTTAATTTCTATTTTACCACTAAAATTCCCGTATTTCCTTACAAGTTTTGATGTAATTTCACCAGAATCAGATACCAACTCATATTGGTATAAATAATCTGAATTAGGTCCTTCTTTTCTGCTTACTATGGCGTATGTTTTGTTCAAAATTGGTAAATTATTTAAAGCATACCGATTAGCGTTACAAAAAGCAATTTTAAAAAGCTTGATTGTTCATTAGTTTTAGTTTTGTTTTTTCTGCAAAGCTATATGGTTACTGTTGTTTTGGGTAATTTTAGATGGTAACAAACTGTAAAAACAATAGAAACAAAAAGGCAACATTTAACTTAAATTTACATTGAGGAAATGTTCTGTAAATATTTATTGATGTAACATGAAATTTACCAAGTCTTCTTTCGGAGAAATGGGTAATTTCTTTCGTAATCGATAGCGAGCTACACGAACACTGTCTGGAGTAACATTTAAAATTTCGGCAATTTCTTTCGATGTTAAATTCAGTCTTAAAAGCATTGCTAGTTTAATTTCTGAAGAAGATAATTTTTCAGCAGAAATTTGAGTGAGTTGTTTGCTGAAGTCTGGGTGTATTTCGTTGAAGAGATTATTAAAATCAATCCATTGATCATCGTGTTTGAGTTTGAAGTCAATGTCTTTGGAATTGTCTTTTAATTTACTCTTATAATCTATGTTGCTTCGAATTGATATCTTTTTTAAATCAGAAGAAATATCAGTTAGAATTTTGTTTTTTTGTGATAGGTGTATACTGTATTTCGTAAGAGAAGCTGTTTTTAGTTGGATGTCGTTTTGTAATGTTTTTTCTAAAGCTTGTTTTTTTCTAGTTTAGCCTTCAAAATAGGTTGCTTATATTTTTGTATTTTTTGCTGAGTTTTTATTCTCTTTTGGTAAATATATCCAAGAATAGTAGATACTAATATGATGCACAATACAATTACAATCAGTAATTTTTGATTGACAAGATTTACTTTATTTTGTTCTTTCAATAATTTTATTTCTGCTTCTTTCCGATGTGAATCATAAACAATTTGTAGAATGTTTAATTGACGAGCGTTTTGGTTCTTTAAAACAATCTCTTTGTATTCGTTTGATTTTAAGCGATACTCATATGCTTTCTTGTAATCTTCAATGATTGAATAAGTTTTAGCTAAATCTTTATAGGCGCTTTCTAAAAGTTTAGGTTGATTTATTTTTTTTGCAAGTTCTAGAGATTTGTGAGAATAAAAGAGAGCGCTATCAGTTTGGTTTTGTTTTCTGAAAATATCACCAAGATTGTAAGTAGATCTGCTTCAGTATAGTTGTTTTTCTCTTTTAAGAGTTGGTATGCCGACAGAAAATATTCATGTGCGCTGGGGAATTGATTTAAATCTACATAAATGCTCCCAATGTTTAATTTTACGTTAGCAATTCCTTGTTTATCTTTAATTTTTGTAAATATCTCTAAACTCTATTTTTGAAGTTTCAAAGCCTCTAAATAATTGCCTGCTTTTTCTTCTACATTTCCTAAAAGTTCAAGTCTAATTCCTTTGCCACGAAGGAATTTAAGTTTCTTGGAATCAGCATAGTTTTTCATTGAAAAATATACATTTCCAATTTCATTTTTAATGAGTATAGCTAAGGTGTCAGATTTTGTTGTTAGTTCTAATGCTGAATTGAAGTTTTCTATAGCCTTTAAATGAAGTCCATTTTTAGCGAAGTTTTTTCCTTGTGAGTAATAGTGATGACTTGATTTTGGGTCAGAGTGATTTAAATCAATTGAATTATCAATGTCTTTTTGTGCGTTAATCAGGGTAAAACTGAGTAAAAAACCTATAATTTTAAACATAATCAACAAAATTTAAAAATGATTGAAAACTATAGGTTATTAAAAAGTTATGAAATAAAGAATTATTGATTTTTCAATAAAATATTGAACTAAAGTATGATCTAGGTTTTCATGTTATATTACTATAAGTATTCTAATAAAACATCTGGATTTGGACGTTGGGTATAGTCTATTGAAAATTCGGAGTAAACTATTTTTCCATCCTGATTAATAATAAATCTAGCTGGTATTGGTAATGTCCAACTTTTGTCACCATTATATTTTGATAAATTAATGCCAAAAGAATTGTAAAGTGATTTTAATGGGTCTTTCATGGTCCATTTCAAACCAAAAGAGGCGGCAACATTATTTTGAAAATCACTAAGTAAGTCATAACTCAAGTGTTGTTGTTCTACAATTTGTTTGTTGAATTCTGGTAGTTGAGGTGAGATACTGATTGTTGTAGCGCCTTTTTCTTCAAATGTTTTTGTAAACTTATTTAAGTAAGAGAGATCTTTGTTACAGTATGGGCACCAAACACCTCTATAAAATGTAATTATTAAAGGGCCACTTTTTAATAAGTCAGCGCTTTTGATAGCATCACCATTCTGGTTTTGTAAACTAAATTCTGGAGCTTTGCTACCAGTTTTTAGAATTTCGTTTGAAATACCACTTTCTTGTAACTCTTTTGTGGCTTGATGCATTACAGCAACAGCTTCCTTCGGCATGTTACTTTCAATTCGCTCTTTAAGTTTGTCTAAACTTTTTTGTAAATCTGCCATGACTCTAGTTATTTAGTATGTTCGCCTTGATATGTTCTTCAAATTTAACGAAATCATTTTCAATGTCTGGGTTTTTCATAACATCATATGCAGCAAATGTAGGTAGCTTATCCATTCCAAAAAACTTGAAGTTTAAATGAGTTGGTAGAAATAAATCGTCAACACTTTTTCCTTCAAAAAATACTTGATCTCTGTTTTCAAAAGCTTCTTTTGGAGCATTAAATGTTAAAGAAAGCATGTATTTTTTGCCATTTAAGGTTCCTCCTGATCCATATTGCTTAGTAGTATCTTGTCGAGTTCTTCCGTCCCCAGCACAAAGACGGCCATCCATTCCAAAACTATATACATAGTCTTGGTATTTTTTTAAACTCCAAGGTGTAGCCATCCAGTTTACTGGCATTTGTAACACTATTACATCAGCCCATTGATGTTTTTCAATTTCTTCATCGATGTTATATTTATCTTTCATAGTTGTAGTCTTAATTTCAAATCCTTCTCCTAAAACCAAATAAGTTAAACGTTCCACTAAGCTTTTATTTAATTCCCCTTTTGAGAATTCATATTCTTCATGTCCGTTGATTATAAATATTTTCTTCATTCTTGTTTTAATTAATTGTTTCACAAAGATACTATTAATGGTTTATTTTAGATACTATTAAAGTGATTTTGCTTAAATTTGTGGTAACTAAAAAGTAACCATGTCTAGAAAAATTATAGAAAATCCAAATAGTTGTAGTTTAGTTCACACCATGAATATTATTGGGAATAAGTGGAAACCGATTATCCTATACCTCTTAGGAAATGGAGGTTTACGATTTGGTAAATTACTTTTGTTTATCCCAAATATTTCCAAGAAAGTATTAACACAGCAGCTTCGAGAATTAGAAGAGGATGGTTTGTTAATAAGGAGGAAATTTGCAGAAACTCCTCCAAGAGTAGAGTATTCTTTGTCTGAAAAAGGAGTAAAATTACTACCTGTTTTAAGAGAACTTAGTAATTGGGCGGTGAATAATTATCAGGATATAGAATTTGAAACATGTAAAATTTTATAATCTATTTGATGCAGTATAGACTAAATAAAATCCTTCAATATTAGAAAAAGAAAAAGCCTTGCAAATGTTGCAAGGCTTTCGTCGGGGTGGCAGGATTCGAACCTGCGACCTCCTGCTCCCAAAGCAGGCGCGATGACCGGGCTACGCTACACCCCGTTTTTCGGACTGCAAATATAAATGTTTTTTAAAAGATAATGAAAGTTTTTAGTATTTTTTTTCATTATTCATTAATTGATAAAACGTATTTGCAATAGCTCATAATTTTTAAAAAAAAATTACATTTGTAACTCGAAAAAATTAATACCCTATGTCAAATACTGTTGAAAGAATTAAATGTTTAATAATAGGATCTGGACCAGCTGGTTACACTGCGGCTATATATGCGGCTAGGGCAGATATGAAGCCCGTAATGTATACAGGAATACAAATGGGAGGTCAGTTAACGACGACTACGGAAGTTGATAATTTTCCAGGATATCCCAATGGAACCGATGGAACAGCAATGATGGAAGATTTGAAGAATCAGGCAGAACGTTTTGGAACTGAGGTACGTTTTGGAATGGTTACTAAAGTTGATTTTTCTACTGAAGTTGGAGGTATTCATAAAGTAGTAGTAGATGAAAGTACAGAATTAGAAGCTGAAACAGTAATTATTTCTACAGGAGCTACAGCAAAATATTTAGGATTAGAAAGTGAGCAACGTTTAATTGGTGGTGGTGTTTCTGCTTGCGCAACATGTGATGGATTCTTTTATAAAGGTCAAGATGTTGTTGTAGTAGGAGCAGGAGATACCGCAGCCGAGGAAGCAACTTATTTAGCAAATATTTGTAGTAAGGTTACTATGTTAGTTCGAAAAGATTATATGAGAGCTTCTAAAGCGATGCAACATAGAGTTAACAAAACTGAAAATATTGAAGTATTATTCAATACTGAAATCGACGAGGTTTTAGGGGAGAATGTTGTTGAAGGTGTTCGTATGGTAAACAATCAAACTGGTGTTAAAAATGATATTCCTGTAACAGGAGTATTTATCGCTATCGGTCATACTCCAAACACTGACTTATTTAAAGATGTTTTAACAATGGATGAAACTGGGTATTTAATCACTAATGAAAAATCAACTAAAACAAATATTCCAGGTGTTTTCGCGGCAGGAGATGTTCAGGACAAAGAGTATCGTCAGGCGGTAACTGCGGCAGGTACGGGTTGTATGGCAGCTTTAGATGCAGAACGTTATTTAGGAGCTTTAGAATAAGAGTAAAGAATTTTAAAATAAAGCATATATTAAAAGAGATTACTTAGGTAATCTCTTTTTTTATTTCTTTTGATAAAAAAAGAAAAAAAAATGTAACGTTTTATAAAACCTTAAGTTAGTCTGTATAGAAATAACTAATTAATACTTTAAGAAATTGAATACACTATCAGATAGTGCCTTAATGTTAAAAGTTAAAGCTGGAGAAAGTCAGACATTGGGTTTACTTTACGAGCGATATAAGAAACGATTGTTTGGTTTTTTCTATCAAATGTGTAAAGATGCTAATTTGTCGGAAGATCTTGTTCAAAATGTATTCATAAGAGTTCTTAAATACAAACATACGTATAATGAAGAAAGTAATTTTTTGTCCTGGCTTTTTCGAATTGCTCGTAATGTTTATTACGATCAGTTTAAAGTAAACTCGAACAATAGAACAACTGATTTAGATGAGGTTAATAATCTCTTTATTGTTGGAAATGTGGAGAGTGATATCGAGAAAAACGAAAAGGTGTCATTATTAAAAGAGGCTATGAATCAACTTCCAGCAAAAAAGAAAGAATTGATTGTACTGAGTAAATTAAAAGAACTAAAGTATAAAGAATTAGGTGAGATAGTTGGCTGTTCAGAAGGAAATGCAAGAACAAGAGTACATAGAGCATTACTTGATTTGAAGCAAATTTATTTAACCTTAGAAAAAAGATAGATAATGAAATATTTAGAGTTTAAAGAATTGCTTACGGATTATGTACTTGGGAATCTATCGAATAGTAAAAACCAAGAATTGGAACTTTTCTTAAAGGAAAACCCGGAGTATAATACAGAACTTGAAGAAACGAGTTTCTTTTTGGAGAGCACGCATGAAGAAGTTCCAGAACCAACAGCAGCAATGGATATTAAGTTTTACACGATGTTGAATTCGCAGAAACAGAAGGATGAGAAAGTTTCTTTCGTAAAAAAATTAGAATCGTTATTTCTCGGAAATACATTTAAGAAAGTTGCTTACTCATTATTCATACTAGCAATAGGAGTTTTCTTAGGAAAAGGATTGAGTAAAGATGCAGGTATTTCTAGTCCTAATATTGAAAAAGTTAAAGAGGAAACTGAAACTGTTCGATCTCAATTAGTTTTAACTTTGTTAGATCAGCCTTCAGCAAATAAGAGATTGCAAGCTGTAAGTGAAGTGAATAAACTAAATAAAGTAACAGAAACCATTTTACAAGCATTGTTTAAAACGTTGAATTACGACGAAAATGTAAATGTGAGACTTTCAGCAATTGAAGCGCTTGGTAATTATACAGAATACCCGCTTGTAAGAGAAGGTTTAATAGCATCTATTTTAAAACAAGAATCACCATTGGTTCAAATTGCATTAGCAGATTTAATGGTGTTACTACAAGAAAAAGCTGCAATAAAATCTTTCGAAAAGATTTTATACGAAGAAGACACAAATGAAAGTGTAAAACAAAAAATAGAAGAAAGTATTGAACGTATTATTTAAATAAGAGTCACAAGGTTTTGATGTAATTGGCAAGTCCTAGGTCGCTTTTTACTGAAAAGAAAATTAAGTCATTCATCAAAAAGGTAAGTCATGAAAAATTTAAAAATCAAGTTATTAACTATTTTAATTTGTGCGAGTAGTATTGGATATGCACAAAAGTACAGGACGGATAATAAATTAAAAAGTAAAGAGGTAATTCAGAAAGAATTACAATTTTCAACCAATAGTTCAGATAACATTTTAGTTGTAGATAATGTATATGGATCTATTCAAATAGAAGGATATGGCGGGACAAAAGTAATCTTTGAAGTTGTAAAACATGTATATGCCGATTCACAAGAAGAATTAGAAAGAGGTAAACAAGAAATAGGAGTGAAGACAGCTCAAAAAGATGGAGCTATTTATGCATATTTAAGTTCTCCTTATTCAAAGTTCGATTTAGAAACTGGATTATTTGAACATAGAGAATTCAATTTTAACTCAAGACGCAGTTATAAAAATCGTGAAAAAAGACTATATAAGTATCGTTTAGACTTTAAAGTTAAAATTCCAAAAAATACAAGTATTGATATACAGGCAATTAATGATGGAGAAATTATTGTAGAAAACGTTCACGGGAAATTATTGATAGCTCATAATATAAATGGTCCGATAGATTTAAATAATGTTTCTGGTAAAACAGATGTAAATGCTTTGAATAAAGATATTAATATCACTTATGCTAAAAATCCTACAGAAGAAAGTTGGTATCGATCTCTGAATGGCGATATCAATGTGAAATTTAAAGATGGATTGGATGCAGCTATTAGTTATAAAACTATGAATGGGAAGTTTTATACAAACTTTCCTGTAGAGAGCACTTCACCAAAAGTTGTAAAACAAACGAAGCGCGTAAAAAAGGGAACAAAATATAAAATAGATTCAAACAAGCATTTTAAAATTGGGAATGGGAATGTGCATTTACATTTCGATCAATTAAATGGAGATGCAATTGTAAAAAAATAAAATCATGAGAAGTAGAATTTTAAAAATAGTAGTGTATAGTTTGATGTTTTTTATCGTATGTAAAATATCAGCACAAGAAACAGTAAATGTTCCATTATCTGATCCATCAAAACCAGGTTTTTTGAAAGTTAAAATTTTGAATGGAGCAATTAGAGTAAAAGGAACAAATACGAAAGAGGTAATCGTAAAAGCGATTCTGAGAACTGAGAAAAAAAGCTATAAGAAAAGAAGAAAATCGAGTAAAAAATTGGAAGGCTTAAAACGTATTTCGAACGAAGGGTTAGATTTTAGTGTGAAAGAATTTAATAATGCAATAGATATCGATTCTGATAGAAATGGTATCACAGATTTTGAAATCGAAATTCCAAGAAACTTTTCCCTTAAATTATCAACGTATAATAGTGGTGATATTTTTGTCCAAAATGTAAATGGACAAATGGATGTTAGTAATGCCAATGGAAAAATTACCTTACAAGATATCAGTGGAGCTGTCATCGCTGATGCGTTAAATAAAGATATTACGGTTAACTTTGTTAAAGTTGATCCTGATACTCCAATGGCATTTAGCAGTTTAAATGGGGATATTGATATTACTTTTCCAAAAAGCATGAAAGCAGATGTTAAGATTAAATCAGAACGAGGAGAAATTTACACTGATTTTGATTTAAAAATGAAGAAGGAAAAACCAAACTTTACTAAAAGTCAATATAAAAATAGTGGGTATCGTTTAAAGATTGAAAAATGGATTTCAGGATCTATAAATGGAGGAGGTCAAGAAATTATTTTTAAAAATTATAATGGAGATGTAATTATGAGATCAAAATAGTTTGATTAAATCATAGAAATTTTAAAGCTGTAGATTGTTAAAACTCCACAGCTTTTTCTTAAATATATCTAATAAATGATTTACTAGTAATAAAGTAACTCTTCTTCCAATGGAGTTGTTTCCATTTCATTTTTTATATCTTCAATGAATAGATCAATTTGATCTTTAGTAACATTAGGCATACAAATGATATGTGTAATTCCATCTTCAGTTGCCAATTGCCATTTGTTCTTTAAATCGTCTGTTACTTTTGGAAAAACAACAGTTATGGAACCTGGATTACTCCATGCATTTATTCCTATGTTTTGTAATTGTTGTCTACAATAACTTGCAACTTCTAAACTATGTTCATAACGAGCTCTTAATCCTTTAACTCCCATTTTTTGAATAGCATGCCATAAGAATAATGGACTATGACCATTTCTTGATCCGGTAATTGTTGTATCCAACGAACCGATATAAGAAATCCCTTTTGATACTCGATCACGTAATGAACGCTTGGTAACAATTACTCCAGCCGGAATCGGTGAACCAATAAATTTATGTCCACTTATTGAAATACTATCCGCACCATCTAAAAAATCAAACGGACTACGAGGTTCTGCAAACGCACCAAATGTTCCAGACAATGCACCATCACAATGTATATAATGATCTTGAATTGCGAGTTTTTTTAAGATTCCTTTAATTGTAGAAACATCATCTTTAGCTTCTTTCATGGTTGTTCCATGAGTTGCTAAAATAATAGCTGGCTTATGTCTGTTAAAACGCAAAGTATCCTCTAAATCTTCATAGTCAATTTCACCATTTTCCTGAGATCGAATTACAATACTTGGAATATTTAATAAATGAATATTCTTCTTAACACTATAATGTGTAGATTCTGAATAATACACCATTGCCTTTGGATACATTTCTCTAGCAATGTATAAACCATATAAATTACTTTCGGATCCACCATTTGTGACGTAACCCCAGTAATCTTTTGGATTTGCTCTGAATAATTTGGCAAAAAAATCAACAACTTCCCGCTCAATCTCATGCGTATGAACTTTATAGGTACTATCTTCAAACGGATCTCCTAAATTATTAATTGGGTATTTTAGGAAATCATATAATGGTGAGTAATCAAAATCCTTAGATACTGGGTATCCTAAAAAAGCATCTCTGGCATTTTTAACTTTATCTAATAAGTTAACTAAACGATCATTTAAAGAATTATCTCTGTTCATTATTCTAATAAATAAAATTTTCCCAAATGTATATTTTTATAGAAATACAAACTATTAATTTATTAAATTAAGAAAAATAAACTATATTTACTTGTTTTTAATATATTTTGTTCTGTTTAAGTAGAGTGAAAATATATGTTTTAGAAATATCTTCTGAATATGGATGCAGTTGACAAAAAAATAATGTTCGAGTTACAGCAAAACGCTAAGCAAAACACTAAAGAAATAGCTACAAAGGTTGGATTATCGGTGACTCCAACGTATGAAAGAATTAAAAGATTAGAGAATAATGGTGTTATTAAAAAGTATGTCGCTTTAGTAGATCGTGAGGTAATTGGGATACAGATTATAGCTTATTGTCAAATTACATTATTCAAACATCAAAAGACTTTGATAGATGAATTTAAACAAAAAATGTTTGATTTAGTAGAGGTTATGGAATGTCATCATGTTTCTGGAAATTTCGATTTTTTAATCAAAGTAGCAGTAAATGACATGAATAGTTTTCAGGTTTTTATAAATGAAAAGCTTTCGGTTGTTGAGGGAATTTCTACAATTCATAGTTCTTTTGTTTTGGATTCTTTCAAGGAGTCTACAGTTTACCATTTATCAGTATGAAAATGTTATATAATAATTCTGTATTCTTTTGAATTTTGATGTACCATTGTTTTAGTCTAATTTCAGCTCAGACTGACCAATTGAAATTAATCAGCTTTTCACGATTTTAACTTTTTAAGTATCTTCTCTACATCAGCATTAATTGGATTCCATTGTAATGACTTTTCATAAGCTGATATGGCATCTTCTTTTCTTTTTAATGCTAGTAAGCTCTCTGCATAATAATTATAAATTCTATGAGTATAATACCCATGAATTGGATATAGTTTTAGATTTAATTCATAAAACTTTAAAGCTTCTTCATGTCTGTTATCTTTGGCCAGACTTAAAGCATATTCGTTGATTAATCTTTCAGAAATAGCATATTCTGATTCTTTGTTATACGTACGTTTTAAGAATTCTATTACTTCATCAGTTGTTTTGTTTTGAGCATATTCAGCGATAAGCTTTCTGTTAAGCATTAGTGTTCGAAGAACCCACCAATACTTGTAAGATGCTAACTTTGTTCTTTCAGAAAGATTGATGTGGGTCAAGTAATCTAATTTGGTTTTGTGTGCTACAACTACCCTTCTTTTAGGAATTACTGTTATGAATTGTCCTGATTCGTCCCAAGATGTGTAAGCTCCTTCAAAATCTGGATTATCATAAAAACGTTCTATAATCCACCATAAATATCCATAAGATTGTTGGAGAGGACTAGAAAGATCACGATTAATTCTTACGGTTACCGAATCTCGGGAAACAGCTGTCGAGGTAATTCTTTCTATCCAATCTTTATTAATAAGTTCTTTTCCGTTCCAAACACCTTTTTGTAAAAGTAATTGACCAATTTTCGCCATGTCTCGTGTAGAAATATGAACTTCATTAAATCCAAAAATCGATTTTTTTTTGTTAAAAACAACTTTTTGATTCTCAATATTCCAATCTTGAAAACCAAGAGGAATTGCTAATTGTTGCTCTAATTCTTTATGAAATTTATTACCAGACTTTTGTTCTAATAGGTAAGCAGCAACATTGTAATCCCAATTATTCCATGAAAAATAATCCCCTGGTTTAACTTTTCCTCTTTCTCTAACCCTAGGTATTGTATAATATGAACGCTCATTTTTAAGGTAAAGAACTCCTGATGATGAAGTTAGAATGTCTTTGGTTGTTGCTTTTTGTTCTACTGGAAGCAAATTGTAATATTCATTCACATTATTACTCTGAAGTGTTTCGTGTAGTTTATTGTCATCTAGGTATTTTCCTAATAACAAACTGGTGATTCCTTTAGTTGAATGATTTAATTTATATATTTCAGAAACATCTCCATATTCATATACAACTTTTCCATTCTCTAAAACGATCATACTAGTTGTTTCGGCTTCCTCATTTAAATATGTGTCAATTTCAATGAATTTTTCTTTACTAAAATAAGATGTTGTCAAGTTGGTTTTTTTTGCAAATGGAGTTCCTTTAAATTGTGGTTCTTTGTAGAACCAAGTTTGAATAGTTGTGTATGAAACAAGTAAAAACACCACGAAAATTATGGCTACAGCCCTTAATAAAAGTTCAATTTTATATTTTCTGTAATAATCTAGTAGATTTTGTTTTTTATGCATAATTAAGTGCGCTATAATCACATTTGGAATCCAACTTAACCATACGGAAATTCCATAGGCGAGATCAAAGTTACCAATTATTGAGATAAGAAATGGTAACCAGAACCTTAAAGTTATTGCGGCGAATGTTCCTGCGTAACTGTAGGACATGTATTGAATATGTGCTTTTAGATTTCCTTTCCTAATAGCGCGATAACCTAAATAAGTTGCAGTTAACCATACCAAAGAACCAAAAGTAAATCCAATTTCGGTAGGTAAACCACCGCGTACGAAAAAACTAATATAAAAAGCAACAGGTGCAGCAATAAAAATTGATGAAATATAAAGTTTACCTACAATTTTATGTAGTTTAGGGTATTTTTCTCTAATTGGTTTTATAAATTGAATCCACCCAATTATTAAAGCAAGACCTCCAAATATTATATGAATGTAGAACGCTAAATTATACGTTAAACTATCCAATACTTTTTCTGGTTTCATAGATAATAAGTCTATTGGTCCATCAGCTAGTATATATTTTAATGGTCTATTTATACCAATAAATAATGCCAAACTAATTAATACAATTCCAATCAATCTTTTCATTCTAATTTTGTTTTTTATATAAAGATGATGGAAATGTAATCTCAATAAATTGAGTAACCATTTATAGCTTACACTAGGGTATAAAAGAATCTATTAAAGGTTTAAATGAAAGCGCTAGGTATAAAATATGTGTTTTTTGGTATGAAATTTATAGGTCTAGAAGATTATTTTTATAGCTTTTTGAAACAGGAAGGTCAATTTTTGAAAGTGTAATTGTATTCGAATCTTTCCAAGATTTAAAATGATACGGGTTGATCAAATGAGATCGATGTATTTGCATTAAAAAATTAAAATCATTCAAAATTTTCTTTAAAGAACTACGAATTAATTTGGAATGTAACTCGTCTTTTTCTAAGTAAAAGATTTCAACATAATTTTGAGCATTGGAGATACAAATTAAATCCGAAGGTTTAATTATGAAAATGTCAAGTTTATTATCTCCTTTAATTGTTATTTTTTCTTCTTTAGTTTTATTCAATAACTTAATGGTGTATTTTCTAGCTATTATAATAATGGGAGTAACAATGAAAATGATGTTAATGCTTATTTTAAAGAAGTATTCAGAAAAGTCATAGATTCCTTTTATTAAAGTACTTCGATATAAGAAATAAGTTAAAGCGATATACGTAGTATGTAATAACAAATACATTAAAACTTCGTAAAGGATATTCCATCTTTGAATAACTTGATAAAGTCTATTTTGTATAACAGCTAGAATAAAATAAGTTATAAAAAAAGATACACTGAAAAGAGTACTTACCTTAAGCCAAATCTTTAAATCCATGTATCCATGTTCAAATGGTCGCCCTAAAATACCGAACAGAAATGCCCACAAAGCAATAACGATAGCGACTAAAGTATGATGTTCAATTGAAGGATTTATTTTAAGCTTCATTAAAAGTTGAAATTTGCTTTAAATTAATTATCATACTTGATTTACTAAGTGCTAAAATAATTCTTTTTTACAAAAAAAAGATCACTGAATTAAATCAGTGATCTCTAAACAAACAACTAAATTCTAAAACCTATAAAAGTTGAAGAAATTTTTTCAGACTGCCTTTAATGATTTCCAAAAACAGTCTAATATTGTTAGAAGCAGTATTTATTTTCTGCTTTTAATTTCTCTGCTATAGTATTACGTAATTCAACTACGTTTGGGTAGTTGGTATATTTAGTAAAACGCTTTAATCCCATCAACATCATACGTTGCTCATCTCCTTCAGCGAATGAAATTATTCCTTCTCTACCACTTTGATTGATAATTTCAACAGCATTATATAAGTATAATTTAGCCATCGCGATTTGCTCTTTTTGAGCAGCCTCACCAAAACGTATTACATTCTTTTCAGTTCTTAAAATTGTTGATTCAGCCATGTAAATCTCAATTAAAATGTTCGAAGCAGCAGTTAATAATTGTTGGTGTTCCTCTAAAGCTGGACCAAATTTTTGAACTGCCGAACCCGCTACCATTAAGAATACTTTCTTTAAACGAGCGATGATATCTTTTTCTTCAGAAAATAATTCAGAAAAATCTGGAGCATCAAAAGAAGGAATTCCTATTAATTCATTCCCAACAGCAGTTGCAGGTCCTAATAAATCAACATGACCTTTCATTGCTTTCTTAACTAACATACCTACAGATAACATACGGTTAATTTCGTTTGTTCCTTCATAAATACGTGCAATACGTGCATCTCTCCAGGCAGCTTCCATTGGAGTTTCTTCAGAGAATCCCATACCTCCAAAAATTTGGATACCTTCGTCAGCACAGTTTTGAATATCTTCAGAAACAGCTACTTTTAAGATAGAACATTCGATAGCGAATTCTTCAACACCTTTTAATTCAGCTTCTTGATGAGAGTTTCCTTCAGATTCACGAATCGCGATTCTGTCTTCAATATCCTTTGCAGCTCTGTAAGAAGCAGATTCACCAGCATAAGCACTAGCAGCCATTTCAGCTAACTTCATTTTAATTGCTCCAAATTCAGAAATAGGAGTTTTAAATTGCTTACGTTCGTTGGCATATTTTACCGCATCAGTAATAACCCTTCTTTGTGAATCTAAACAAGCAGCAGCTAATTTAATACGACCAACATTTAATGCATTCATTGCGATTTTGAATCCTCCACCACGCTCAGATAACATGTTTTCAACTGGGATTAATGTATCGTTAAAGAATACTTGGCGAGTAGAAGAAGCTCTAATACCTAGTTTATGCTCCTCTTCACCTAAAGTTACTCCGTTTGGATTATCTTTATCATATTCTAAAATAAACCCAGTAATGTTTTTATCATCTTCGATACGAGCAAAAACGATGAAAATCTCAGCAAATCCTGCATTCGAGATCCACATTTTTTGTCCGTTAATTTTGTAATGTTTACCATCTTCAGTTAACTCAGCAGTAGTTTTTCCAGAGTTAGCATCAGATCCTGCACCTGGCTCAGTTAAACAATAAGCTCCAAATCTTTCACCCATTGCTAAAGCTGGTACATATTTTTGTTTTTGCTCTTCAGTTCCGTATAAGGTAATTGGCATCGTACCAATACCAGTATGAGCACCAAAAGCTGTACTAAAAGATCCTGTTCCACTAGAAATGTAATCACAAGTTAACATAGTTGATACAAATCCCATTCCTAATCCTCCATAAGCTTCAGGAACAGCGACTCCTAAGAACCCTAATTCACCTGCTTTACGCATAGTTTCTTCAGTTAATGCATAGTCTTTAGATTCAAAGCGAGTTTTGTGAGGAATAATCTCACGCTCGTTGAATTCCATTACCGCATCACGCATCATAGTTTGCTCTTCAGTAAAATCTTCTGGAGTAAATATATCCTCACATTGAGTCTCTTTTACTAGAAACTGTCCTCCTCTAATAATTTCTTTATTTAATGTTTCAGCCATCTTAATAAATCTTTTATTCGTTTAAATGTTAGTTTAAAAATTCAAAAATACCAGCAGCTCCCTGACCAGTACCTACACACATAGTTACCATTCCGTACTTATTCTTCATTTCACGTTTACGCATTTCATCGAATAACTGTACCGATAACTTCGCTCCTGTACAACCTAATGGGTGACCTAATGCAATAGCCCCTCCATTTACGTTTATGATATCAGGATTTAATCCTAACTCTCTTATTACTGCTAATGATTGAGAAGCGAAAGCTTCATTCAATTCTATTAAGTCTATATCGTTTTGTTGTAATCCTGCTTGCTTTAATGCCTTCGGAATAGCAGCAACTGGTCCGATTCCCATAATTCTTGGCGGTACACCAGCAGCAGCATAACTTACCATACGAGCAATTGGTTCTAAGTTTAGTTCTTTAACCATGTTTTCGCTCATTACCATTACGAATGCAGCACCATCACTTGTTTGAGAAGAGTTTCCTGCAGTGACCGAACCGTTAGCAGCAAAAACTGGACGTAATCTTTGTAATCCTTCAATTGTAGAACCTTTACGAGGTCCTTCATCTTTAGTTACAGTAAATTTACGTGTAGCTTTTTTTCCTTTAGCATCCACATAAGTTTCTTCAACTTCGATAGGAACGATTTGATCCTGGAAACGATCTTCAGACTGTGCTTTTAGTGCTTTTAAGTGTGAATTTAAAGCAAATTCGTCTTGATCAGCACGAGAGATATTATACTCCTGAGCAACAGCTTCAGCAGTATTTCCCATCCCCCAGTAATAATCTTCATGACCAGCATTCACAATATTGTAGTTTAATTCTGGTTTGAAACCTGTCATAGGAACAGAGGTCATACTTTCCGCACCACCCGCAATAATACATTCTGCCATTCCTGATTGAATTTTTGCAACTGCCATTCCAATAGTTTCTAATCCTGACGAACAAAAACGATTTACAGTAACACCTGGTACATCAACAGAATCTAATCCAATTAATGAAATGATACGTGCCATGTTTAATCCTTGAGATCCTTCTGGCATTGCATTTCCTACAATTACATCATCAATACGCTTCACGTCAAACTCAGGAAGTTTTCCCATCATGTATTGAATTGTCTCAGCAGCTAATTCATCTGCTCTTTTAAATCTAAAACCACCTCTTTTTGACTTTCCTACGGCAGTTCTATATCCTTTTACTATATATGCTGTTTTCATTGTTTAGTTTCTTAATGGTTTACCAGTTTTTAACATGTGCTGAATACGCTCTAATGTTTTACGTTCTGTAGTTAGACTTAAGAACGCTTCACGCTCAATGTCTAATAAATACTGTTCAGAAACTTTTGTTGGTTCTGATAAATCTCCACCAGCCATTACATAAGCTAGTTTGTTAGCAATCTTTTGATCATGTCCAGAGATAAACTTACTTGCTTTCATAGAGTCAGTAGCTACCATAAATGCACCTAAAGCTTGTTTACCAAGTACTAATACATCCTTACGTTCTACTGGTTGTGTATAACCAGCATCAGCTAATAATAATGCATGTTTCTTGGCTTCTGCAATTTGACGATCTCTATTTACGACAACAACATCTTTTCCTTGTTGTAATAAACCTAAATCAAAAGCTTCGTATGCAGAAGTAGATACTTTAGCCATACCGATAGTTAAGAAATACTCTTGTAAAACGTTTAATTGAACATCTCCTTTACGGAAAGTATCAGACGCTCTTAATGCCATTTCTTTTGAACCACCACCACCAGGGATAACTCCAACACCAAATTCTACTAATCCCATGTAAGTTTCAGCTGCAGCTACAACTTTATCTGCGTGTAATGATAATTCACATCCTCCACCTAAAGCCATTCCATGAGGTGCAGCTATAACTGGAATGGAAGAATAACGCATACGCATCATTGTGTCTTGGAAGTATTTGATAGCCATATTTAACTCGTCATATTCTTGTTCAACAGCCATCATGAAAATCATACCGATGTTTGCTCCTACAGAGAAGTTTGCACCTTGATTTCCTACTACTAATCCATCAAAATCTTTTTCAGCTAAATCAACTGCTTTGTTTAATCCAGCTAAAACATCTCCACCGATAGTATTCATTTTCGATTGGAACTCACAGTTTAAGATTCCGTCTCCTAAATCTTCAATTACAACTCCTGAGTTTTTGAATACTTCATTAGATTTTCTTATGTTATCTAAGATAATAAATGAATCTTGTCCAGGTTTTTTAACTTGAGCCTTTTCATTTACATCATAATAATAAGTAGCACCGTCTTTAACAGTATAGAAAGCAGTTTCTCCTTTAGCAACCATTTCAGTTACCCAAGCAGCAGGTTCTTTACCTTCAGCTTTCATTAATTCGATACCTTTTTCAACACCTACAGCATCCCAAATTTCGAATGGTCCATTTTCCCATCCAAATCCAGCTTTCATGGCATCATCAATTCTGTATAATTCATCTGAAATTTCAGGAATTCTATTTTGAACATAAGCAAACATTGCTGCAAAGTTCTTACGGTAGAATTCACCCGCTTTATCTTTACCTGCAACTAATACTTTAAATCTATCAATTGGTTTGTCAATCGTTTTCGTTAATTCTAAAGTAGCGAAAGAAGCTCTTTTCTTAGAACGATATTCCATCGTATCTAAATCAAGAGTTAAGATTTCTTTTTTACCCTCTGCATTTACAGATTTTTTATAGAAACCTTGTTTAGTCTTGCTTCCTAACCATTTGTTTTCCATCATCGTATTGATGAAATCTGGTAACTTAAATAAGTCATGAGCTTCATCATTAGGACAGTTTTCATAAATACCATTAGCAACGTGCACTAAAGTGTCTAATCCTACAACATCTACAGTACGGAAAGTAGCTGATTTCGGACGACCAATTACTGGTCCAGTTAATTTATCAACTTCTTCAACAGTTAAACCTAATTCTTTTACTTGGTGGAATAAAGATTGAATTCCGAAGATACCAATACGGTTTCCAATAAATGCTGGAGTATCTTTTGCTAAAACCGAAGTTTTACCTAAGAACTTATCTCCATATTCCATTAAGAAATCAGTAACTTCTTGTTTACAATCTGGTCCTGGAACAACTTCAAATAATTTTAAGTAACGAGGAGGATTGAAGAAGTGAGTAACTGCAAAATGCTTTCTGAAGTCTTCACTGCGACCTTCGTTCATAAATTTAATAGGAATTCCTGAAGTATTAGAAGAAATAATAGTTCCTGGAGTACGATATTTTTCTACCTTTTCAAATACGCTTTGTTTTATATCCAAACGTTCAACAACAACTTCCATTACCCAATCTACATCTTTAATCTTGTGTAAATCGTCATCAATATTACCGGTTGTAATTCTATCTGCGAATTTCTTGTTGTAGATAGGAGATGGTTTAGACTTCAAAGAAGCTGTTAAAGCATCGTTTACTAATCGATTACGAACAGCTTTGTCTTCTAAAGTTAGTCCTTTTGCTTTTTCTTTATCGGTTAATTCTCTTGGAACGATATCCAAAAGTAATACATCAACACCGATATTCGCAAAGTGACAAGCAATACCTGATCCCATAATTCCAGATCCGATGATTGCTACTTTTTTAATTCTTCTTTTGCTCATTACTTGAATAGGTTTGTTTTTATACAGCCTCAGATGACATGTCTCCATAAATCTGTTTGTCAGCTATAAGTTTATTTATGATTTCGGTTACTTTAAAAAATGAATTGATTTCACTTTCTGTAAGGTTTTCACGAATTTTATTATTGAACTGAAATACGTGACCTTTTGAGATTTCTCTTTTTTCCTTACCAAACTCGGTAAGTTTTATAATCACACTTCTTCCATCATCAGGGTTCTTCACTCGAACAATTAAACCTTTATCTTCCATTGATTTTAAAATCCTTGAAAGACTTGTTGGTTCCATTCCCATTAAAGGTCCTAGTGCTGTAGAGGGAGTTCCTTCTTCGAAATCTATATTAAGTAATACAAATGCCATTGCCATTGTACTATCATGCTTTGAGGCTTGCTCATTATACATTTTAGCCACGGCTTGCCATGTTGCTCTTAATTGATGATCTATTGTTTTACTTTTATCCATATTTAACGATTCCAAATATACAGAAATTTATTATGCGCGCATAATAAATTCAAAAAAATTATGCACGCATAATAAATAATAACAAATAATTAATCTGAAAACTGAGATTATGAGATTATAACTACAATAATTTTAGGGGATTAGTAATTTTTTTAGAAAATTGTAAAATTGGGTAGGAATTAATTTTGCATGCTTTAACTAAAAAGTTGTAACATCTTTGATTTGATTTATACTAATCTTAGGAAAGTATGTATGTTTGTACTGGTACAACTACTAAAATAATAATCAACTTAAGCCTATGAATAACTTATTAGAAATTAATAATGTGGTAAAACGTTATGGAGACTACACCGCATTAAACGATGTTTCTATGCATATTCCAAAAGGAAGTGTCTTTGGACTTTTAGGTCCGAATGGAGCAGGGAAGACTTCATTAATTAGAATTATAAATCAAATAACAATGCCCGATAGTGGGGAGGTTATTTTAGATGGGGAAAAATTGGCACCTAAACATATCGCTCATATCGGGTATTTACCAGAGGAAAGAGGATTGTATAAATCAATGAAAGTTGGAGAGCAAGCTTTGTATTTAGCTCAGTTAAAAGGAATGAGTAAGTCAGAAGCTAAAAAGAAACTGAAGTATTGGTTTGAAAAATTTGATATAGGAGCTTGGTGGAATAAAAAAATAGAAGAACTTTCAAAAGGGATGGCGCAAAAAGTTCAGTTTGTTGTTACTGTTCTTCATTCACCAAAACTTTTAATTTTTGATGAACCATTTTCTGGATTTGATCCAATTAACGCACAATTAATTGCAAAAGAAATTTTACAATTAAGAGATGAAGGTTCTACTATTATTTTTTCAACTCATAGAATGGAAAGTGTTGAAGAAATGTGTGACCATATAGCTTTAATTAATAAGTCTAATAAAATATTAGATGGTAAGTTAGAAGATATTAAAAGGCAATATAGAACCAATATTTTTGAGGTTGGTTTAAAAACAGAAGCACCTGAATCAGTTCAAAAAGAGCTAAAAGAAAATTTTAAAGTTAGCATGGCAGATTTTAAATCGCTTAACGAAGGATTAAAATTGAAGGTCAAATTAATCAATGGTAAAACTTCCAATGATCTTTTATCGTATTTAACGAATAAAGGAGAAGTAAATCATTTTGTGGAATTAGTGCCAAGTGCAAACGATATTTTTATTCAGGCTGTAAATAAAAACCTATAATCTTATGGACAAGTTAAAGTTAATTATTCAACGTGAGTTTCTTGCTAAAATAAAAAATAGATCATTTATAATAATGACATTCTTAAGTCCATTACTAATGGTAGGTATGGGAGCTTTGGTTTATTTTTTAATGAAGAAAAATGAAGAAAAAGTTAAAAAAATTGTTTTCGTCGATGATTCAGGGATATTTTCTAAAGAAACATTTAAAGACTCCAATACGGTAGTATATGAAGATTACACAAAGTTAGGAGCAGAGGAAACAAAGAAGAAAGTAGAAGAAGGAAATTATTATGGTGCTTTAATAATTCCTAAAAAAGATAGTTTAGAAATTTTAGCTAATTCTATCGAATTTTATTCGAAAGATTCTCCAGGTTTATCCTTAATGGCAGAAATAGAAGGGAAAATTGAAACAAGATTAAAAAACCTGAAACTAACCCAATTTGGTATCGACTTGGCAAAAATCAAGGCTTCTAAAATATCTTCAGATATTAAAATGTTTAATTTTTCGGGAGAGGAGTCTTCGAAAGCAAAAAATGTTGCGAGTATTATCGCAGGTGGAGCTGCTGGATATTTATTATTCATGTTTGTACTAATCTATGGAACTTCGGTAATGAGAAGTGTTATTGAAGAAAAAACAAGTAGAATTATTGAAGTAATTATTTCTTCAGTGAAACCCTTCCAATTAATGTTGGGTAAAATAATAGGAAATGCTTCAGCAGGTTTAGTTCAGTTTTTCGTGTGGGGAATCATAATTTTTATATTGAGTATGATTTTACCTTTAGTGTTTGGAATTGATATGACTGAAATGCAGTCAGCAAGTGTTTCTCCTGATCAAGTAGAAGCTATGAAACAAGCAGCAGGCGGAGGAAAAATCGAAAAATTATTTCTAGAAGTTTTAACATTACCGTTATTGAAAATGTTTGTGCTATTTATTTTATATTTCTTCGGAGGTTATATGTTATATAGCTCATTATTCGCAGCTATTGGAGCTGCTGTAGATAATGAAACAGATACACAGCAATTTATGACTCCAATTATGTTGCCATTAATTTTAGGTGTATACGTCGGATTCTTTACTGTAATTAACGATCCACATGGTCCAATTTCTGTGATATTCTCTTACATTCCATTTACTTCACCAATTGTTATGTTAATGCGTGTTCCGTTCGGAGTTGCTTGGTGGGAGATAGCACTGTCTCTTTTAATTTTAATAGTTACCTTTATTAGTGCCGTTTGGATTGCTGCTAAAATCTACCGAGTAGGAATTTTAATGTACGGTAAAAAGGCGAACTATAAAGATCTATGGAAATGGATTCGTTATAGTTCATAACAAGTCGATTACTAAAGAATGGAGCAAATCAATAAAATTTTAAATTATTCTTTAAGATATAACGACCACATAAGTATTAGCGTAAAGTCTTTGCTAATACTTATTGTGGTTATTTTATTAGTTTCTTTTTTATTGAAACTATTTAGAAAATATATTCAGAAGAAGTTAAGAGAGCAAGATAAAAACAAATTTGATACTGTTTTTTCTTTCGGAAAATGGCTTCTTTACATTATTATATTCTTGATTACTCTTCAAAGTTCAGGAGTTCAAATTACAGCTATTTTCGCGGCATCAACAGCTTTATTAATTGGTGTTGGTTTGGCTTTACAAACTTTCTTTCAAGATATTATCTCAGGAATTTTCATCATAATGGATCAAAGTGTTCATGTCGGAGATTATATCGAAATAGATAAAAAAATTGGTCGTGTTGAAGAAATAAAATTGAGAACCACTAGAGCCGTTACTATCGACAATAAGGTATTGATTATTCCGAATCATATGTATCTAAAAAATAGTTTATACAACTGGACTCAAAATGGAAGTGTTACTAAAGATTATGTTAGTGTTGGTGTTGCTTATGGTTCAGATACTCAATTGGTGAAAACCTTGTTGTTGCAAACAGCAAATGAGCATAAAAGCATTTTGTCATATCCTGAACCTTTTGTTTTATTTGATGAGTTTGGTGATAGCTCATTGAATTTCGAACTAGTTTTTAGTATTCATAATAGTTTTCAGTTAGCAATTATTAAGAGTGATTTACGTTTTAGAATTGATGAATTGTTCAGAGAGAATAATGTGACTATTCCTTTTCCTCAAAGAGATGTGCATATTATAGGGAAATAGTTGTAAGAATTAGTTGAAGTAAAATTATGAGAAAGGATTATGTTAAATCTTTATTATTACTGATAGTTTTTTTTTTTTGGTAAAAATTTTGAAGCTCAAAATAATGAGCCATTTATTTTTCGTGATTCAGAAAATTTAAAAAAATATTTAAAGGGAGTTTCTGAAAAGAACTATGCCGAGAATAAATCAGATATAATTTTAAAGGAGGATGATGGTAATCAAGATTATCATTACTTTCCAAAAAACCAGAATCTAATTAAAACTTTGAAAGGTTTCGATTCTGATATGTTCAATGTTTATTCGAAAGACTCTATTTTGGTTAAGGGTAAAAATCAAAATATATTAATCCATAATTATATTTCTAAATTTGATGATCGAGATTTCCGATTTGTTGAATCGGTTAGCGAATATCGTAATCATTTATTTTTCCATGTTGCAGGTTATGAAATTTGGGAGATTATTGTTGTGAATATTGAAGAGAAGGAAGTATATTCTTTTCCCGATGATCCTGTTTTTATTAACAGTAATGAATATTTGGTCGTGTCAGATTATTATGGAGAGGGAGTTTTTTATTACTTCAATAGAAAAACCAACAAGGTATTGAGTTTTGAGCTATCGAATTTTAATATTGAAGATTATTATATTAAAGAAGATGAAATCTTCTTTAAAATTGTTTCTAATGACAATAATTCAAAAGCTTATTTTTATTCTTTAAGTTATAAATACTAATTTTATTGAAACATATTTTAGAAATTTACTTATGGCATAAAATATGATACTATCAATGAAAATGAATCAAGAATCAAACAATCTTAATGTAGATGAGTAAAATATTAATCATAGAAGACGAAGCAGCAATTCGTAGAGTTTTAAAGAAAATCATATCAGAGGAAAGTGATAGCTATCAAGTTGAAGAAGCTGAAGATGGTTTAGCAGGAATCGAAGCAATAAAGAATAACGATTACGATTTGGTTTTATGTGATATTAAAATGCCAAAAATGGATGGTGTTGAAGTATTAGAAAAAGCTAAGAAAATTAAACCTGAAACACCAATTGTTATGATTTCTGGTCATGGTGATTTAGACACAGCCGTAAATACAATGCGGCTTGGAGCTTTTGATTATATATCAAAACCACCAGACTTAAATCGTTTATTAAATACTGTTCGGAATGCTTTGGATAGAAAAGAATTGGTTGTTGAGAATAAGCGATTGAAGAAGAAAGTGAGTAAGAACTACGAAATGATAGGTGAAAGCGAAGCAATTACTCATATTAAAGACATGATTGAAAAAGTTGCGGCTACTGATGCACGAGTATTAATTACTGGTCCGAATGGAACTGGAAAAGAACTTGTAGCTCACTGGTTACACGAAAAATCAGAAAGATCTAAAGGTCCGATGATTGAAGTTAATTGTGCTGCTATTCCTGCTGAATTAATTGAAAGTGAGCTTTTTGGGCATGTTAAAGGTAGTTTTACAGGAGCTAATAAGGATAGAGCTGGAAAATTTGAAGCAGCAAATGCAGGAACTATTTTCTTAGATGAAATTGGTGATATGAGTTTGTCTGCACAGGCAAAAGTATTACGTGCTTTACAAGAAAATAAAATTCAGAGAGTAGGTTCTGATAAAGATATTAAAGTAAATGTACGTGTTGTTGCTGCAACAAATAAAGACTTGAAAAAAGAGATTGAAGAAGGAAGGTTTAGAGAAGATTTATATCATAGATTAGCAGTTATTTTAGTTAAAGTACCTGCTTTAAATGATAGGAGGGAAGATATTCCGTTGCTAGTAGATTTCTTCGCAAATAAAATTGCACAAGAGCAAGGAACGCCGAGTAAAAAGTTTTCTCATCAAGCAGTTAAATTGCTTCAAGAATATGACTGGACTGGAAATATTAGAGAATTGAGAAACGTAGTAGAACGTTTGATTATTCTTGGTGAAAAAACAGTTTCAGATAATGATGTTAAATTATTTGCGAGTAAATAATATTACTTTACAACAGTAACGGTGCAGTTGGACAAGATGTAATTAAAATGATCTACATCGGAATCGTTCAAGGTTAATGTACCCGTTACTGTTACTATTGTATCAGTTTTGTATTTCTGTTTTTCTGAAAATAACAATTCAATAGCCGTTTCAGGTCCACCAACTCCACAAAAATAACAAGAAGCCATAGGCCCTTTAGAAAGAATGTAAATTTGTCCTTTAGGGTCTAAGCTTAAAAAATATCCTGTTATACTAATTTGTTGTCCATTTAACTCTTTTATAGATTCAGCGAACTCTGGATGTAAATAATACTCTTCATATTTTGGAAAATACTTATTGGTGAATTTTACATCTGATAAATCATCCCAGGTAACATCCTTTTGTCCAAAAGACATTACAGATGAAACCAAAAAGCATATAAGTAGAATACTATTTCTCATTACTCAAAATTGTTGAAACTTTCATTTTTAAAATTGGGTAAATGGCTACCGCAATCGATACAAAGATAATTATTAATACCAATACTGCTGTAGGAACTATTTCATTAAAACTTAGTGGTTGTAAGACACCTTTTAAATAATCTGATTGCATATATTGAAATAGAAAATGAAGTAAAATTCTTATTAATCCAAATCCTAATGCAAAAGCAGATAAAACTATCATGAGTCCTTCATAAGTAACTAATTTTATCAATTGAAAGTTACTTGCTCCAAAAGTTCTTAAAAGTGCTAAATCAAAAGAACGTTCTTTTACCATTTTATATAGACTAATAAAAATGATCATTCCTGAAATCAACAAGATTAGGTATGCTATCCATGTTATGGTTTTGAAACCAATTCCAGTATATGAGTATAATTTATCAAGCTCAAACTTTGGCAGTGCGGCTTGCATATTAGTTTGATCGTTAATTCTTCTTGGTAAAGTTAATAATGCTCGAGGAGTTTTAAATGAAATTAATAAAGAAGTGATTTCTCGATTTTCATTATTTTCCTCATGGTCATGATGTTCATCCGCATGCTCTTCATGATTTTCATGACTTTCGTTTTTATCATGGTCATGATGTTCATCAGCATGTTCTTCGTGATTTTCATGACTTTCGTTTTTATCATGGTCATGATGTTCGTCAGCATGTTCTTCGTGATTTCCATGACTCTCATGTTTATCATGGTCATGATGTTCGTCAGCATGTTCTTCGTGATTTTCATGACTTTCGTTTTTATCATGGTCATGATGTTCATCCACATGTTCTTCGTGATTTTTATGCCCGTCATGTTTATCATGGTCATGATGTTCTTCATGATTTTCATGACTCTCATGTTTATCATGGTCGTGATGTTCTTCAGCATGTTCTTCATGATTTTCATGACTCTCATGTTTATCATGGTCATGATCGTGATGTTCATCGGCATGTTGTTCCTCAGCGTGGTCGTCATGTTTCTCATCATTCTTATGTTCAGAATGTGATTCTTCTTCATGGTCATGATTGGCATGTACATCCCAAATACTCTCAAGTTTTGTAACAATTAATCTGTCAATGACTTTATAGGTTGGTTCTAAAATACCAACAACCGTGAACTTATCGTCATGCACATCAATATCATTTTCAACTAAACCATGAGAACTTAAAAAAGTGTCGCCAACAGATAGACCGAGTTTTTCAGCAACAGTTGCTCCAATTATAGCGTCTAAACTCTTTTGAACTCCTTTACCGTTACTAATTTTAGCATCGTATAAAGAAAGGAATTCATTCGTAGTCCCAACAATTCTGTAACCTTTAAAGTTATCACCATAAGAAATAGGTACTGCAGTTTTAATCATCCTATTTTTGGCGACCTTTTTGGCTTCAGAGTACTTAATGTTTCCTGTTGGGTCATCCATATGTAAAATGGAAGCGAGTACTAATTGCAACGGACTACCTTTTGCACCTAAAACTAAATCTATTCCTCCTAAATTATTGTCGGTTTGATACTTAAAAGATGATTTTAATTGTTGTATTCCTAAAAGTAAGGCAATACTGAGTGCTAGTGTAAAAACACTTAAAAAGGTATATAGTGGTTTAGATTTTATATTCTCTAAACTAATCTTCCATACATTCATCATAACGTAATTTGGTTTTGGAAGAATGATTTTATTCTTTGATCATGAGTAATAACAATCAGGTTCGCTTCTGTTCGTTGAGCCTGAGTTTTTAAAAGGTCAATTACAATTTTACAAGATTCGTCATCTAAACTAGATGTTGGTTCATCAGCTAATAAAATTTTTGGTTTATGAATTACAGCCATAGCAATACTTAATCTTTGCAACTGTCCTTCACTTAGTTCATTTACTTTTTGATGTTTTTGAGCCAAGATATCAAGCTGATCTAATAATGAATCGATATCTGAATCAGAAGATTTAGAGCCGCTAAAGAATAATCTAGCTTGTAAGTTTTTATATACAGTTAGTGACTGTATCGCATGTTTCTTTTGAAAAACTAACCCAATGTTTTGTCCTCTAAATTTATCTAATTTGGCATTTGATAACAATTGAGTTTCGGTATTGTCAATAATTACTTTTCCATTTTGAGGTTTAAGTAATCCTGCCAATAAATGTAAAAATGTTGTTTTACCAATTCCAGATTTTCCTAAAATCAATAAATCATTATTTTGATTAATGTTTATATCTGGGAATTTAAATTCTTTAGATGTACTTTGATATTGAAAAGTTAGATTTTCGGTTCGAATCATTTATAATTTTACTTTAATTAGGCATATTGAATTGGCCATTGATCTTCTTGCGGGAATAATTGAGTTTTCCATAATTCTACTTCCTCATCTGTGAGTAAGCAATCATTTAAATCATCAATCATTTCTTCTTTTTGGATTCCTTGACCAATAAAAACAAGTTCTATTTTACGGTCACCAAATTCTGTATCCCAATTTCCCTCAATTTGTTCACGATTTTCCATGAATGCAGCATAATTAATTCGTTCAGCAAAAGGCATACTTGCCCACCAAACTCCAGCATTATCTGCCTTGCATGATCCACCTGCAGAACTCCATATTAAAGCTTGGTTTTTTCGAGATGCTAACCAGAATAATCCCTTACTTCTAATAATGTTTTGAGGAAATTTTTGGTTAAGATACTGTAAAAAACGTTCTGGGTGAAATGGTTTAGCACTTCTAAAAACAAAAGAGCCAATACCATACTCTTCTGTTTCCGGTGTGTGTTCGTTTTCTAATTCTTTAATCCAACCTGCAGAAGCTTCTGCTTTTTCATAATCGAAAAGATTGGTGTTTATAACTTCATTCAAATCTACATTCGAATGATCTGTCATAATTATTTTAGCTTCAGGATTTAATTTTTGAATTATTGCTTTCAATTCCTTAAGGTTTTCCTTAGAAACTAAATCTGTTTTGTTAAGTAGAATAACATTAGCAAATTCTATTTGATCGGTAAGTAGATTTACAATAGTTCGATCATCACCTTCAATATTGGTCAACTCTCTGGTAACTAAATAGTCAGAGCTTGAAAAATCCTTCAAGAAGTTAAATGCGTCAACTACAGTTACCATAGTATCTACATAACTAAAACGACTTAAATCAATATTACCATCTTCACTTTCAAAACTGAAAGTTTGAGCCACAGGAATTGGTTCACTAATTCCAGTACTTTCTATAATTAAATAGTCAAATTTATTTTGAGCAGCTAATCGTTCTACTTCCACCATTAAATCTTCACGCAGCGTACAACAGATACATCCATTAGACATTTCCACTAATTTTTCTTCAGTTCTTGAAAGTGTATTTTCACTTTCTATAAATTGAGCATCAATGTTTACTTCACTCATGTCATTCACAATTACGGCTACTTTTAAGCCTTGTTTATTGTGTAAAATATGATTTAGTAAAGTTGTTTTTCCTGCGCCGAGGAAACCACTTAATACGGTAACAGGTAATTTTTTCATTGTAAATAATGGTTATTATAAAGCTTCTATTTTGTTTAAGTTGTTCATTTTTTCAATTAAATCGCCTTGTATAGCCACAACCGCAGATTTAGGAATATTATCAGAATCGAAAGGCCATTTACTTGTTGGATTGTTGAGGTCTTTGGTTTGCTCACCAGGATGTTGAACACTTAAGAATAATGTTTTTCCGTCAGGAGAGAACCAAGGTCCAGTTAATTCGGCATCTCTAGGAGCAGATGCAACACGAATAACTTTTCCAGCATCAGCACCATATCTAGGAATAACAAACAAACTATTGTTTTTAAATGGCATATACGGTTTGTCTTCTCTGTTCATTGAACTACCAGACATGTCTGAGGTCATCCACAAGTTACCAGCCAAGTCAAAAGCAAGATTATCCGGACAAGAAAATCCATTTTCTTCACCACCTGCTATGTAAGTTGAAGCTTTAAAAGTTAATGAATCAAAAGCTCCTTCAGTTTCTTCAATTTTTAAAATAGATCCGTGGAAATCTCCTTTATCTTTATTATTTGTGAGCGTTACAATTATATTTCCAGTAATTGGATCAATTTCAATGTCTTCTGGACGATTTAATTCAGTTGCGCCTAGTAATTTAGCAGCTTCTCTTGCTCTGATTAATACTTCGGTTTGGTCTTTAAATTTTTCTTTTAAAACTGGTTGGTTTTTCCAATCTAGTGCTAACCATTTTCCATTATCCGTATCAGCTACATATAAAGTACCTTCTTTCAATGAACCTTGTTTTGAAGAGATGAATTTATATAAATGCTCACTGTTTTTATCATCTCCAGTATAAGCAACAACGCGTTTATCTTTTAGTTCAAATAAAGTACAGCATTCATGAGCAAACCTTCCTAAAGCAATGTGTTTTTGAGCTGTTCCAGTTTTTGGATCTATTTCAACTACCCAACCATAGTGTTCAGGTGGATATTCATAAAATTTTTCCCAACCATACCAACTAGGTTTATGTGTAGAATTGTTATATATATCATATTCAGTCTCTCCATAAAAACCATCATAATTTTCTTCACACGTAATAAAAGTATTCCAAGGAGTAATTCCTCCTGAACAATTCGCTAACGTTCCTTTTACAGTTGTAGCTCCTTTGATAGGTGTGTCCCAATTTAACTTAATCTGTGTTTGAGCAGTAATACGACGATTTAATGGATCGTTCTTTACCACTTCCCATTTTCCGTTTACTTCTTTAATTCTCACAATTGTTCCACCGACACTATACATTTCTTTGTCGATTTGTTCGATAGTTCTATGTTTCTCTGGCACATCAAAAGCTCGGTAATCAAAATTTGATACAAATAAAGGATTTGTATATTCATGATTTACCCAAAGTAAACCGTCTTTAGGATTGTTTTTATCAAAAGGAATAAAACAAGTAAAATCATTATTAAAGCCAAAAGTATCTTTATCTGAAATTGATTCTCCCCATTTCACTATCGGATGATAATTCAGTCCTTGAGTTAAAAGCAAATCGTCTTTATCGGAAGGAGATAAATTAACCAATTTGAGGTTTTTAAGTGCTTCATAAGTTGTATCAGAAATAGATTCTGATTGAGAAGGTGTTGTTGTATTTCCACAGCCTACAAGAAAAGGAGGAGCAACAACCATCCCAACACTTACTTTCCCTAGAAATGATATGAACTTTCTTCTGTTATATTCCAAAATAATTAGTTTTAATTGAATTCTATTGTTAATTAAATCACGTAGACTTTATTAAAAAGATATGTGAGATAAATTTTGGTTGACAAATTTAGCTATAATTTATTTTATTGCAACACAGTTGCTTTTTATTTAACAAAATAATAATTAGAAAGAAAAATACCTCGCAACCCGAAGGTATAAAGGTATTTAAGATTAATTAGTTGATTTTTGTTTTGGTATGATTTATTATTGTAACGCACCTATGAAAATAGTTGCAGCAATTCCAAATCCTGCTCCTGAAACGAATACATTCCATTTCAAATGTTCTCCTTTTAGAATTTTTGAATAGATAAATAGCATTGACATGAAAATGGCTACTATAAAAAGTTGACCAACTTCAATACCTAAATTAAAAGCAAAAAGCGGTTTAATCACATTACTACTAAACATCATAACTTTAAAATTAGAAGCAAATGCTAATCCGTGGATTAACCCAAAAACTAAAGCTATAATATATTTAACATTCTTATTTGAAAACATGCCTTCTTTACCATAATTTCTTATGTTGCTAACTGCAGTTATCATTATGGTAAATGGAATAAGTAAATCTATCACAGAAGGGTTATCTGGGATAAAACCCAGTGCGCTTATTATAAGGGTTACACTATGGCCGATTGTAAATGCTGTAATAATTATTAAAATTTGTCTCCATTCTTTAAGTTTAAATGCAGCACATAATGTCATTACAAATAAAAGATGATCATAGGCATTTATATCAACAATGTGGTGCCAACCACTAATAAAAAAAGTACTAAAGCTGTTCATTAATTAAAAAATTTAAAATGTGTGTGAGAATGAGTCTTGAATATTTGTACTTTCAAAATATGCTACTTTGAAAAAAGGTTTAAACCTTAATTCCATTCTATTTGATTGTACGAATTCGAATTCGTCAAAAAGTAATTTGTTACTAACTTTTAAAATGTCTCCTTTTTTAATTGAAGCATCATTCTCTAGAAACTGAATGTTTAAAACATTAAAATTTTCGTTGTAATCCGATGTTTCAAATTTAAATGGGAGCTTTTTATTATTTAGTTCGATGATAAAGTATTTATTAAAGTAGTTTTCAATTACACTTTTATCCTTATTTGTTAATTTATGGCAATTCATATCTCTTCCTAAACTCAATAAAAAATCATCCACGAATACCCTACATTCTACTTTTATTTTTTGAGTATCGGTATCATAATTAATAAGAGAGGAAGTAACTTTTAAAGGGTGTGTAAATGATGAGAAAGTCATTATGACGATTAAGACTAAAATTCCTATTTGTGCAGGTCGTTTCATGGTCTGTTAATAATCGTTGTTAAATTGTTTTTATATATAGTTCTTTTAATTGTCGTGCTGAAATATTTCTCGTTTCAGCTATATGGACTAGAGTACCTTTTTTTCTCGTACCAATTCTAGTACAAATGTTTACCGCATTGAATATGTCATGACTTGCCATTAAAATACCTACGCCATATTCAGATAATTTTTTACATGTTTTAGTAAATTCTAAATATGTCTTAGGATCTAAATCACAAGTAGGTTCATCCATTAATATGTAAGAAGCTTTTTTCGCTAAAGCCAGGGCAATGCCTATCTTTTGTCTCATACACTTAGAATATGCGGATATTTTTTTCTTAAATGCCTTTTCTCGTAAGTTTACCTTCTTTAAATACTGAAATAATTCATTTTCGGAATAATTAAATCCAGCAACCCGACTAAAGAAATCCAAATTTTCAACTCCTGATAAGTTACTATTTAACTTAATTATTTCAGGTGCATAACTTATAGTCTTTGTACTATGGTTTTTAGTTGCTTCTTTACTATCGTTTAGAGCTTCACTGTAAGTTGTTTCTGTAACGTTCAGAAAAACATTAATTGTTGTTTTCTTTCCTTCTACGTTTTGTCCCAATAAACAGAATATCTCTCCAGGCGCAACTGCAAAATTCAAGTCTTTTAACGCTAATTTATCATTATAACTCATACTAAGCTTTCTAGCTCTTATCATAACTTTGGGTTTTATAAAGCGATTGATAAACACTATTCCTCTTTATTGTAGATTTATCTTATAATCCTAGGCAGAAATAGGAATCCACAAATCCAGTGTACACATTTTCATATTTAAATGTATAAGAGGAGAGGTTTTAGTGATCTTAATAATTAGTTAGATATAAAATCTAAGAAAATAGTAATGGGGGAGATCTAGATTGTCTTCGATATATTTCAGTAGAGGTTAGCTGATTTTTAGTCAGTATTACAACCTTGTTTAAATCCACAATAGGAGGTAAACTAAATTTAGTTTCTATGAATGCTAATATGTCATCATAGATATAAATCGAGCATAGGTTGCATTTATCCAAATTTTGTGATTCACAATATGAAAGGGATTTATTAAATAATGGTTCAGAATATTTTTCAGAATGATTGAAGCTATGAACTAAGGATAAAGCGTGAGTCTGAAGTAGGACACATGCTAATATCAAACAATATAGTCTTTGAATTTTCTTCAATTGTCAAACCAATACCCTTTATTGCATCAGTGTAGCAAATATAACTTTTTTTTTTAATTTGAGTTTTTTGTGATAAATAACAAAAAAGGACAAGATTTAAATCTAGTCCTTTTTAGTTCAATTATTATTGTAAGTCGAACCTGTCTAAATTCATGACTTTATTCCAAGCTTTAACAAAGTCAGTAACAAATTTCTCTTGTCCGTCGTCTGCTCCATAAACTTCACAAATTGCTCTTAATTCAGTATTAGAGCCAAAAATTAAGTCAGCTCTCGTACCAGTAAATTTAATTGCCCCAGTTTTTCTATCTCTCCCTTCAAATACTATTTCTTCAGAAGACGTAGCACTCCAAGTGATAGAAAAATCAAGAATATTAGTGAAGAAATCATTCGTAAGGCTACCAACTCTCTCGGTAAAAACGCCGTGATTAGAATTGTTATGATTAGCTCCTAATACTCTTAGTCCTCCTGTTAAAACAGTCATTTCAGGAATAGTAAGTGTTAATAAGTTTGCTCTATCGATTAACAAGTCCTCAGCTGCGACACCATCAAGTTTATCACTCATGTAATTTCTAAAACCGTCTGCAAGTGGTTCTAAGTGACTAAAAGATTCGATATCAGTTCTTTCTTGAGAAGCATCTCCTCTCCCTTGATAAAATGGAACATTGATATCAAGACCAATTTTACTTGCTGCTTCTTCAACTCCAACATTACCGGCTAGTACGATTAAATCTGCCATAGAAATAGTTTTTTTAAAATCTTTTTGTACTCCTACTAAAACATTCAATACTTTCTTTAGTTCATTAGGATTATTAACTTCCCAGTTTATTTGTGGTTCCAACCTAATTCTTGCTCCGTTCGCACCACCTCGTTTATCAGATCCTCTAAAAGTTGAAGCAGAAGCCCAAGCAGTTTTTATCATTTCAGAAACGGTCAAACCAGATGTACCAATCATTTTCTTTAAAAGTTGAATATCAGAAGTACTTAGAGTATAATCTACTTTAGGAATTGGATCTTGCCAAATAAGCTCTTCTTTTGGTACTTCAGGGCCTAAATAGCGGTCAATTGGTCCCATATCACGATGTGTTAATTTAAACCACGCTCTTGCAAAAGCATCTTCAAAAGCAGCATGATCCTTATGGAAACGTTCTGAAATTTCTCTGTAATCTGGATCCATTTTTAAAGCCATATCGGCAGTTGACATCATTAAAGCTTGCTTCTCATTAGGGTTTCCAGCTTTTGGAGCCATTCTAGCATTTGATGCTGCAGTTGGAGTCCATTGGTGTGCACCTGCAGGGCTTTTAGTTAATTCCCAGTCATAGTTTAGTAAAACATCGAAATAATCATGATCCCATTGTGTTGGGTTTGGAGTCCAGGCTCCTTCTAAACCACTTGTAATTGTATCATCTAACACACCGCTTTGGAAAGTATTTTTCCAACCTGTACTCATTTGTTCAATAGAAGCTCCATGTGGTTCGACCCCTACATATTTATCAGGGTCAGCAGCACCGTGAGCTTTTCCGAATGTATGTCCTCCTGCAACCAACGCGACAGTTTCTTCATTATTCATTGCCATACGACCAAAAGTGATCTTTATATCATGTGCTGATTTTAAAGGATCCGGTTCTCCGTTCGGTCCTTCCGGATTTACATATATCAATCCCATATGAACTGCCCCTAAATATCCCTCTAATTCCCCGTCGCTGGTATCGTAACGCTCATCATTGTCTAACCATTTATTTTCGCTTCCCCAATAAATGTCTTGTTCAGGTTCCCAGATATCTTCTCTTCCGCCAGCGAAACCGAATGTCTTAAAACCCATAGATTCTAGTGCACAGTTTCCAGCTAAAATCATTAAATCAGCCCAAGAAATTTTGTTACCATATTTTTTCTTTATTGGCCAAAGTAAGAGGCGAGCCTTGTCTAAATTTCCATTGTCTGGCCAACTATTTAAAGGAGCAAAGCGATGTGATCCTGAGGCTGCACCGCCTCGACCATCACCAACTCGATATGTTCCTGCACTATGCCAGGCCATTCTGATCATGAAACCTCCATAATGTCCGTAATCGGCTGGCCACCAATCTTGAGAGTCGGTCATTAAATCAATTACATCTTGTTTTAATGCAGCAAAATCTAAACTTTTAAATGCTTCTGAATAATTAAAGTCTTTACCGAATGGATCGTTTTTGCTTGCATTTTGGCGTAAGATATTTAGTTTTAGTTCATTTGGCCACCAATCTCGGTTGGTGGTTCCCCTACCAGCTGTTTTTTTTTGAGCACTATGAAAAGGGCATTTTGTGATATCCCCTGAATGGTTAATACTGTAATTCATTATATGAGAATTTTAATGTTAGTTTCAATTCAAATCTAAAATAAAATACAAGATTGTTTTTATCTATAAAATTTATTTTAAAATAGTAAAAACTGATCTTATAGATTTAGTTTGTTGTCTTATAGGTTATTATAAATATACAATATTTCTACATTAATTAGTATTGAATTTTCTTATGATGAGATAAGAATTTCTTGTTGACGAAAGCTTGTAGAGTGCATAAAACCTCATACTTTTGTGTCTGTTTTAAGGAACAAAATAAATATTAATTCAATTTAAAAATAAAAAAGAATGGCAACATTAGTTGGTAAGAAGTTTCCAAACTTAAACGTAGATGCAATGAACGAAATGGGTGATACGTTTAAGTTAAATGTTTTAGAAGAAGCAATGAACAACAAGAAAAAAGTAGTTTTATTCTGGTATCCAAAAGACTTTACTTTTGTATGTCCAACTGAATTACACGCTTTTCAGGCAGCTTTACCAGAATTTGATAAAAGGAATACTATCGTAATTGGAGCATCATGTGATACCCCAGAAGTGCACTTTGCTTGGTTAAACCAATCTAAAGATAATGGAGGTATTGAAGGAGTTACTTATCCTTTATTAGCTGATAGTAACCGTAACTTATCTTCTATCTTAGGAATTTTAGATATTACTAACGAAACATACGACGAAGCTACAGGTACTGTTCAAGTTGAAGGAGATAATGTTACCTACAGAGCTACTTATATTATTGACGAAGAAGGTACAGTTGTACACGAAGGAGTAAACCATATGCCAATTGGACGTAATGTAAATGAATATTTGCGTTTAATCGATGCTTACACGCACGTACAAGAAAAAGGTGAGGTTTGTCCTGCTAACTGGGAAGAAGGTAAAGCAGCAATGCAACCTAACGCTAAGGCAACTGCAGAGTATTTAGCAGTAAACTAATCAATTTATATTATAAATGTTGAATTACGAGTTAAGTGTATCTTATTATAATTCGTAATTCTTCATTTTAAAAATTACATTTATTATGGTTCAAGAATTAGCTCAAGATAATTTAGAAAATATTGTAGCAGACAATAAAAAAGTAGTGGTTCAATATTCTGCAACTTGGTGTGGAAATTGTAGAATTATGAAACCAAAATTCAAAAAATTAGCTACAGAAAATAGCGATGTTTCTTTCGTAGTTGCAGACGCTGAAAAATTTCCGGAAAGTAGACAGTTAGCAACAGTAGACAATCTGCCAACATTTGCAACTTTTGTTGATGGTAAATTTGTAAATCAAGTTCAAACAAATAAGTTTGATGTTTTAAAAGAACTAGTTAACGAAGTAATGTAAAATGAAATTACCAGTAATTAAACATTTGACCTCTTTTATTGAAGAAAATGATCAAGATTATATCATAGAAACAATTGAAACTTTAGAAGCTTTAACTGAAGTACCATCATTGAAAGATGAGGAATTAGACGTTATTGGAGAATTAATTTCTAATATGTACGGAGCTATCGAAGTTGATAAAATGATAAAAGAGGGAACACCAAGAAAAGAAGCACTAAATAATTTTATGCAACGCGTATTGGGTTCTATAGATAAATAAAAGTCCTAAGTTTTAAACTTAGGACTTTTTTTTATTAATGTGTTAGTCTCGTAATGATTTCCTCGTGTTGTGGAAATAAATCAATTAACCCTTTTCTTTCAGGTAAAACAAAGTCTTTGAAATCGAAACCAGGAGCTACCGTACAACCTGTAAATGCGTAGGAGTTTTTTTCTAAAACTTCAGCGGCAAACCAATATTGTGCTGGGACTACAAATTGAGGTACTTCATTATCAATAATTTTGTTACCAATTAACACATAAGAATACTCACCTTTTGGAGAAATCATATGTAGTTTTAAAGTTGTTCCAAGGTAAAAATGCCACATCTCATCTTGATTAATCTTATGAAATGCAGAAAAACTATCTGAAGTTAGTAAAAAGTAAATTCCAGTAGCATAGTTTCTATCGCCTGTAAAATCGGTACTTAAATTTTCATTGGTAATACTTCCTGAACTTCTGTAAGTTTCTTTAAAATATCCACCTTCTGGATGTTGATTTAAATCAAACTTTTCAATTATATCGTTAATCTTCATTTTGTTCTTTAGCTTCGTTTGCTTTTTTAATAATAGCTTTTAGTCTTTCCTTAGTTCGCTGTTTTTCTAACCGAAGTTTATTTTCCTTCTGTTTCATTAAGCGGGTGTGTTTCGCTTTGTTAATGGTGTTTTTGGCTTTTCCTTTTTTAGGCATGTCCTTTTTCTTTAATACTTAATAGTCCAATGAATGTTAGGAAACCGTTCAAAATTAACACGAAAAATCCAAAGTCGAAACCTAAATTAGTTTTACTGTAATCACTTATTAAATAGGTTAGAACCGGTGCAATAACACATATATAAGGAACTAGTTTGTCTTTCACATTTAATTTAGTGAATAATCCAAATGCATATAAACCTAATAATGGACCGTAAGTATATCCTGCGAATTGAAATATCTTAGCGATAACACTATCATTGGCAATAAAATATTTAAAGACTAAAATTGTGGCAATTAAAATGACGGAGAATAACACATGAATTTTCTTTCGTATTTGTTCTTTTTCTTGCTCATTTTCTTTTTTATCAATCTCTAAAATATCAATACTGAATGAAGTAGTTAAAGAGGTTAAAGCACTGTCTGCACTGGAATAGGCCGCCGCTATTAATCCTAATAAAAAGAATAAGGAAGTTGCTAAACCTAAATTTCCACTCATTGCAATTGTTGGGAATAAATTGTCTTTGTGTGCGTTGATTTCATTTACAGTTGCATAATCAGTAAGTAATACTCCTAATGCTAAGAAGAAAAAGTTTACAATTACCAAAACAATTGTAAACCAAAACATATTTTTTTGAGCATCTTTCAAATTTCTACAAGTAAGATTTTTTTGCATCATGTCTTGATCTAACCCCGTCATTACAATAGCTATAAAAGCCCCAGAGAAAAATTGTTTCCAGAAATAATTACCAGCTTTTACATCTTCAAAAAAGAATATTTTTGAAAGTTTGTTGTCAGAAATATAACTGAATAAACTTTCAATTTGTAAGGCATCTTTAATCATTACAATACAAACTCCAACAGCAATGAGCATAAATAAAGTTTGCAAAGTGTCTGTCCATACGATAGTTTTTATTCCTCCTTTAAAAGTATACAACCAAATTAATAAAATAGTTATTGTGACCGTAACCCAGAAAGGGATTCCATATTCGTCAAAAAGAATTAATTGTAATACTTTGGCTACTAAAAATAAACGAAAAGCAGCGCCTACAGTACGAGAAATTAAAAAGAATGAAGCTCCTGTTTTGTAGGAAAATTTCCCAAACCTATCTTTTAAATAAGTGTAAATAGAAGTCAGGTTTAACTTGTAATATAATGGAAGCAAAATTAAACCAATAACAGCGTAACCAACGGTATATCCTAAGACCATTTGCATATAACTCATCTGTTGATTTTCTATCCAACCTGGGACAGAAATAAGGGTAACTCCCGATAAAGAAGCTCCAATCATTCCAAAAGCAACTAAATACCAAGGAGATGAATTATTAGCTTTAAAAAAGGTTTGGTTGTTTGCAGACTTTCCTGTGATGTAAGAAATAAAAACAAGTACGCTGAAGTACACTACAATGAGCAATAGAATATAAACTGGATGCATTTTTTATATTTTTCAGCCACTAATATAAAAAGAAAAAAGGGCGAAAGATAATGTATCTCACAACGCCCTTATGTGTTATTATAAAATTAAATCTTAATTAATGTGTAAAACCGTTTCGTCAGTTTCTTTTCGTACTTTTTTCAAATCTTTCATAAAATCGTCTTCAGCTCTGTATCCCACTGGTAATACTAAAACAGATTTAAGATTTTTAGAAGCAAGATCTAATATTTGGTCATATTTTTCTGGAACAAAACCTTCCATCGGACAAGAATCAATTTGTTCAATTGCACAAACTGTCATTAAATTACCTAATGCGATATATGCTTGATTTTTATTCCATTGATATAATTCTTCTTGTGTTTTTTGTTTGAAATTTCCCATTAAGAACTCCTTAAATGGATTTAAAATTTCTTCTGGGGTATTTCGTATTTCTTTCACCAAGTTGAAATAGTATTCGATATCCTTTTCGGTATGCTCTGCGGGAACACATAATACTAAAACATGCGATGCCTGAGCAACTTGTTGTTGATTCCAGCTATGTTCAACTAATTGTTTTTGTATTTCTTTATTTTGAATAACCAACAATGTAATTGGTTGTAAACCATAAGAAGTTGCGGTTAAATTAAAGGCCTCTTTTAATGTGTTTATTTGTTCGTTAGTTAATGTTTTATTTTCGTCAAATTTCTTAACAGCGTACCGCCATTGTAAACTCTTTATTGTGTTCATTGATTAAATTTTGACGCTAAGTTACGCATATAACGGTCTTGTTCATACAGGCTATTATTGAAAAAACTTATAAGCTCATATTTAAATTTTAAATATGTACTTTAATCCACTAAAATTGAGAAATAAACAAAATAATCACAATTCTTTTTAAATTAACTTTATTAATTTTTATGTAACTTTATATTCGAAAAATTGAAAGAAAATTATATGCTATGAAAGAAAAATTTCTCCACTATTTGTGGCGATATAAACTATTGCTCCATTCTAAACTGGAAAGTTCTCAAAGAGAAAAAATCTCTGTAATCAATTCAGGAGTTTACAATTCGAATTCTGGTCCAGATTTTTTAAACGCCAAAATTGAAATCGATGGTCAGCTTTGGTATGGTAATATTGAAATTCATGTAAAAGCTTCTGATTGGTACTTGCACTGCCATGAAAATGACGTTAATTATGATGCCGTAATTCTTCATGTTGTTTGGGAAAATGATGCTAATATTTACATGAAAAATAATCGACCTATTCCAACTTTAGAATTGAAAAATAAAATTCATTCTGACATAATAAACAATTATTCAGCGTTGTATGCCTGTAACTTGAATTGGATCCCTTGTGAAAATCAAATTGGACAAATTGATTCATTTCTAATAGATAATTGGTTAGAAAGATTGTTTTTTGAAAGGTTAGAGGAGAAGTTAATGTTTATTGTACAATTATTGGAAGATTCGAAGAATGATTATGAAGCTGTTTTGTTTCAAATGTTGGCTAAGAATTTTGGACTGAAAGTAAATAGTGAGGCTTTTTTAAGATTATCAAAATCTTTTGATTTTAAAATTATACGAAAAACAAGTGATAATGAGTTAGCCTTATTTGCTTTATTATTCGGTCAGGCTGGGTTTTTACAGGATGATGTACCAGATAACTATTTTAAGTCCCTAAAACAGGAGTATCATTATTTAAGACACAAATTTAAACTACGATCGATTTCAAAAAATCATTTCCAATTTTTTAGAATGCGGCCAAATAATTTTCCAACAATTAGAATAGCGCAACTTGGAGCATTGTACATACGACATCAAAATCTTTTTAGTGAACTTTTGAATAAAACTACAATTGAATCTATTTATACATTCTTTACAGTAGAGTTGAATTCTTTTTGGAATACGCATTATACATTTGAGAAAGAATCAAAGTTCTCCTTGAAAAAATTATCTAGAAATTTTATTGATCTTTTAATAATAAATACAATTATTCCTTTAAAATTCGTTTATTACAAAAAACGAGGTGAATTTATAGATGAAGAAATTTTGAATTTAGTAAGATCGATGAAATCAGAAAAAAATTCAATTATTTCTCAGTTTGAAAATATAAAAATTCAATCAGATAATGCATTGAAGTCACAAGCATTATTACAATTGAAGAATAATTATTGTGATGATAAAAAATGTTTTGAATGTGCTATTGGAGATAAACTTATTAGGTTCAATAATTCTAGTTATGGTACATAAGTTTATCTTTTGCTAAAAATTAACTTAAGAATTAAATTATATATTTGTTACTTAAATCAATTTAAAATGAAAAAAATAATCGTTGCTATCATTTCACTTTCAACAATTCTTGTAAGTTGTGGTGCTGAAGGTGAAAAATCAAAAAAAACTACTGAAGATCAGTTAAATGAATTTAATAAAGAAGAGGCTCCTGTAGTTGAAACTGAGGACAAAAGTGGAGATGCTATTTGCGTTTTAGATAAGTTATCAGTGAGAGAAACACCTAATGCAAAAGGAAAGTGGGTTACTTCTATGAGTTTAGGAGAGAAGGTTTACTTCACTGGTGAATCTACAATGGATTCAGTTTCTAAAAAGGAGTATTTTAAAATTAAGTTAATCGATGGTAAAGAAGGATGGTCACGTGCTACTTTTTTAGCAGTTGATAGTAAAGTGGGAGTTATGTTACAAGATGCGAATGTATATAAGCGTCCAGACTTATTAACTAAAACGGATACTAAATATAGTCCAATGGATATTGTTGCAGTAGTTTCTACTCAAGACGACTGGGCTCAAGTAAAAGGAAAAAGAGCCGAAGGAAAATATATCGAAGAGGTATGGGTGAAGTCTGCTAATATTTCTGAGAAGCAAGTTGATATTGCTGTGGCGAAATTTGCGGGTCAAGCAATGGTTCAAGAAACAATGAGTGATAGAATCGTCGCATTGAAAGAGATCGTAGATAACTCTGATTTTGCTGGTGCTTCTTTTATGGATTTATTAAAGCAAAAAATTCAAGATTACGAATCAAAGAATAAAGAGATTGATGTTCAAGATGTAAAAGTTGAGGAATAATTTAATTCTCTGCATAATCAAATAAAAAAGCCAGTTAAAAACTGGCTTTTTTATTTGATTATTTTTTGATGACTTTCTTCTAATATAAACTTTTAAATTGCGTCGGATTTGCTTCATGCATAATTTCATATACTTTTTCGAAGATATCTTCCGTTGAAGGCTTCGAGAAGTAATCTCCATCAGTTCCGTACGCAGGTCTATGTGCTTTGGCACTTAAGGTTTCTGGTTTACTATCTAAATGAACATATCCATTTTGATTTTCAAGAACTTGTTGTAATAAGTAAGCTGAAGCTCCACCAGGAACATCTTCATCAACCACTAATAATCTATTCGTTTTAGCTAGTGATTTTACAGTGTCGTGATTTTTATCGAAAGGTAATAAACTCTGAGCATCTACTATTTCAGCATTAATTCCAACTTGTTGTAAATCCTTAGCAGCTTCCTCTACTAATCTTAACGTTGATCCATAAGACAATATGGTGATATCAGTTCCTTCTTTAATTACTTCAACTTCACCAATTGGAGTTTTAAATTCACCTAAATTGTTTGGTAATTCTTCTTTTAAACGGTAACCGTTTAAACATTCCACAACTAAAGCAGGATCATCACCTTCTAATAAAGTATTGTAAAAACCAGCAGCTTTTGTCATGTTTCTAGGAACTAAAACATGAATTCCTCTAACATTATTAATAATTCCTCCCATTGGAGAACCAGCATGCCAAATTCCTTCTAAACGATGACCACGAGTACGAATGATTAATGGAGCTTTTTGTTTTCCGAAAGTTCTATAACGTAAGGTAGCTAAATCATCACTCATGATTTGTAATGCGTACAGTAAATAATCTAAATATTGGATTTCTGCAATAGGACGTAATCCTCTCATAGCCATTCCAATTCCTTGACCTATAATTGTAGCTTCTCTAATTCCTGTGTCAGTAACTCTTAGTTCTCCGAACTTTTCTTGTAATCCTTCCAATCCTTGATTTACATCTCCGATATAACCTGCATCTTCACCAAAAACAAGAACTTCAGGATATTTTTCCAATATAGCATCAAAGTTATCTCTCATAATAATACGAGCATCAACAATGTTTTTTTCTGAATCGTAGGTTGGTTCTACTGCCGCCTTGTTAACAACAGAATTTGTGTTGTCATTTAATAAATGAGAAGAATATTTAGTGTAAGCATTTTCAATACTTTCTTTAATAAAGTTTTGTAATGCAATTTTCTCAATGAAGTTCTCATCACGAATTAATCGTAATGTTTTTCTACAAGCCGTTAAAATATCTTTTCGGATAGGCTCAGAAACTCCTGCTAAATCATTCTTATATTTTGTAATGAAAGAACTGTTACTACTTTTTGAAGCAACTTTCTCTAAAAGAGTAGTTGCAGAAACAACTTCAGATTTAATTTCATTAATGAAGCTATTCCAAGCATCGCGCTTTGCTGTACTTACTTCTTTTTTAATTTTTTTATCTAGTGCTGTTAATTCATCTTCGCTTTCAACAAAACGTAAAACATCACCTTGATCATCTGTTAATTCAAACTCAAGAATCCATTTTCTCATTTGCGAAATACAATCAAACTCTTTTTCCCATTCCAATCTCTCTTTAGACTTATACCTTTCGTGAGATCCCGAAGTTGAATGTCCTTGTGGTTGTGTTAATTCTTTAACATGAATTAAAACAGGAACGTGTTGTTCTCTTGCAATTTCAGCAGCTTTATTATAGGTGTCAATTAATTTTACGTAGTCCCAACCATTAACTACGAAAATTTCATAACCATTTGTATCATTTTCTCTTTGGAAACCTTTCAGAATTTCAGAGATACTTTCCTTTGTTGTTTGGTGTCGTGCATGAACAGAAATACCGTATTCATCATCCCAAACACTCATAACCATTGGTACTTGTAATACACCAGCAGCATTTATTGTTTCGAAGAATAGACCTTCACTTGTACTTGCATTTCCAATGGTACCCCAAGCTACTTCATTTCCTTTTTCAGAAAAATTAGTAAAATCTTTTAATTCTTCTACATTGCGGTAAATTTTAGATGCTTGTGCTAAACCTAGTAATCTAGGCATTTGTCCTGCAGTAGGAGAGATGTCAGAAGATGAATTCTTTTGAGCAGTTAAATTCTTCCAGTTTCCATTTTCATCTAAAGAATGTGTGGCAAAATGCCCCCCCATTTGTCTTCCAGCTGACATTGGTTCTTGCACAATATCAGTATGCGCATACAAACCAGCAAAAAATTGTTGAGCATTTAACTCACCAATTGCCATCATAAAAGTTTGATCTCTGTAGTAACCAGATCTGAAGTCTCCATTTTTAAAGGCTTTAGCCATCGCTAATTGAGGGACTTCTTTACCATCACCAAAAATTCCAAATTTAGCTTTACCAGTTAAAACCTCTCTTCTTCCAAGCAAACTACATTCTCTGCTCAATCTGGCGATTTTATAATCATTTAATACTTCATTTTTAAAGTCTTCAAACGATAATTTTTGTGGATTTGAAATTCCTACACTTTGGCTCATAAATAAACTTTTTGTTGGTTTCAACAAAGATAGTTTTTTTAAATGAATTTTAAAAATCGATGTTTTTATTGATAAAATCGTAAAAAAAAAGTGTTTTTTAGGATTCCATTGAATTTTCTACAATAATCCTCGGCGGATAAAATTGTAAATCCTGTCTAAGCTTGAGGTAATTACAAAACGAATTTTACTAGGATAAGCGTTATCCGTAACTTCAAATCCTTCGTTTGTATAAACAGGGAAATATAACTCTAAAATGTTGGGAACGAAGTTTAAACGAATTCCGTTTTCATAAAAGAACCTTGGGTTTTCGTTTTTGCTTTTAAGTATTGCGGCATCATTATAAGCTTCCACCCAACGCCAAATACTAACACTTGTATTGGCAGATAACATTAATTGATTAGCGAATGATGGTTGATTATAAAAAGATTTAAAACCTCCATCGGAAATTACAAATTGCTGACTAAATAAACCTGTGCTTTCAGAACGTCCGAATAGGGTTTGTTCAAATAAATAATCCGAACTACGATTTAATCCAAAACTAAAATAATCACCATCAGAATTATTAGTAAGAAAAAAACCTCCAAAAAACCGTAGGTTAAAACTACGTTTTTTATCAAAAAATTTTAGGTATCTAATGTCTGTAGATAGTTTTGTAAAGTTGTTACCTAATTCAGCGTTTATAGCATATTGTAATCGTCTTATAACATTTGGTTTACTGTAAATATATCTGAAATTTAAAATGTTATATCTATCACTTTCTATGGCTTGCTGGTTTGGCTGAATTTCTCTATTAACATAAACAATCCTTGATAAAATGGATTTTGTACCAACATCACGTAAGGTATTTCTTTTAAATTGAATGCTTACAAAAGGGTAAAACGTATTGTACGATAATTCTGGAGCGTAGTGAAAATTGCTTCCTGCAATACCATATCTAATTTTATAAATTTTAGTTTTCTCGAAGAATTGATCATATGCAAAGGAGAAAGAGCCAGTTAAATTTTGACTTTTAAATGCGTAATTAGGAGTTAAACTAAATTCAAAATTGTGTTTAATTACAGGGCGATTATTGAAATTTACTCCCAGAATAATTCCGTCATATAAATTATACTTTATGTTTGGATTGTAAAATATCTGATTATAATACGGATCCTCAATGTCTTTTAAAAATCTAAACTGAAGAGGTTTGCTGATAATAGAATTATTAATGTTTTTAAAGTTGTTTAACGAATTATATTCAGGATAAATTTGTTCGTAATTTAAGGCAAGTTTGTCATAGCCATCTGCTTTGAATTTTATGGTTTTTGTACTATCCACCCCTGTAACCCAAATTTTAGTTTTAAACTGTTTGTCTTTCACAGTGTATAATGATATCGGAGCAGTAATATTTCGCTTGTTTTTAATCGTAACTTCAACGGAGTCTTCATTTTTTAAAAACTTAACTTTCTTGATTTTATAGTCAATTTTTTTACTCGTTTTTATGTAGTCGTTAAAAAACCATTCTAAATTTTTATCTGTGTTATTTATAATAACTTTTTTAAAAGCCGTAGAATTGGTAATTTTTAATCTATAGTTTTTATAAAACTCTTTAAAAGAACTTATTAAAGAGCTGTCTCCAATAAAATCTTGTAAGTATCGCATTCCTAAACCTGCTTTATATGGACTTACAACTTTTCTATTAAAGTTTGAAAGGGAATCTGCTGGAGTAGTTAAAGCTTGATCGAAAAATCGACGAGCACTAAACTGATATAAGAAAGGATATTTATCGTTTTGTTTTAGCTTAGCTAGGTTGTACCCTCTAAATCCCCATAAATTAGAAAATCGACCGAAAACAGTAACATCTGGATAATACTTATTAATGTATTCCATCATCAAAAATGTTTGGATTCCTTCAGTTAACCAGTAATCATTTCTCTTGTTAAATAATAATACATCATCTATATATTTACTTACTAAAGCTTTGAAAAATCGTGATTCCCACTTAAAGTTTTCAGGATAAGGTTTCAGCCAGTCAGGGATACCATATAAATCACGTAACGAATTTTTATTAACGGTATTTGCATCAACTAATATTTCAGTATGTGGATGTTTTCCTATATAATTTTCAATAAATGAAATTTGACGCTTTATAATTTCATTAGTCGTATTATACGTTATTTTATTGTTATAAATGTCTGTTTTTATAACTCTTTCTTTTAACTTAAAAGTTTTAAATTTTTTTTGGTTTGAATTTATATTAAGTATAATGTCTTTACGCTGGTTTCCAATTAAATAATAATCATGAGTTTCATGATTTATTGTAAGGTATTGATACAGATTACTTTGTAGGTGAAACTTTTTTGGAATAGATAATTCAAGAGTGTAATTGGCAACATCTTCAAATAAGTCATCCATGTTTAAATTACTCATTAATTGCCAACCGTTCTGATATACTGCTGGTGTTAGATACCAAAATCGTAAGTGATAGCCATTTTTAGTTCTACCATATCCAGTATATTGAACTTTTGGTATTTTTACCGCATAATTAGCATTTATTTGAATACTTTCTTTAGGTTTTAATTCAGAATTAAGATTAATTTCAAGTATATCGCCTTGTTTTTTTAGTGTTTGCCAATTCAAATCCCTTGAATCACTTTTAAGTGAATAAATTTTAGAAAATCCTCTCTCACTGTCTTCTGCAAAATAGAAGTTCATCTTATAGTCTTCTATTAACCGTTTACCAAGTGGAGTTTCATTTCCTTTAAAGCTATTGGCCCAATTATGAAGGTAAATTTTCTTAAGATTATTATTTGTCTTGTTATAAAAGGTGATCTTTTGTTCTATATGTAAAGTGTGGTCTAGTGTGTCTAGATTGGCTTTTATTTGAACAAGATGTTCTTGTGAAATTACAAAAAACGGTACTAGGATTAATATTATATGTAGTGCTTTGTTAATTTTCAAAATAAAAAACTCGTTGCTTTTAACAACGAGTTGAAAGATAACTTTATTTTTTTATTAATTAGAAGTTTGGCTTTAATTGATATTTAGCATAGAATTTATTGAAATGTTCTACAGCCTCTTCGGCAGTATCAACCACTCTAAATAAATTGAGGTCTTCCGCGCTAATATTTCCTTCTTCTAATAATGTGTTTTTAATCCAGTCTAATAAACCTCCCCAGAAACTTTTTCCCACTAAAACAATTGGGAAACGTCCAATTTTATGTGTTTGTATTAAAGTGATTGCTTCAAAAAGTTCATCTAATGTTCCAAAACCACCTGGCATTACTACAAAACCTTGTGAGTATTTTACGAACATTACTTTTCTAACAAAGAAATAATCAAAATCTAAACTTTTACCAGGATCAATCCAAGGATTATCATGTTGTTCGAATGGTAATTCAATATTTAATCCAACAGAGGTTCCTTTTCCACGATTAGCACCTTTATTACCTGCCTCCATAATACCTGGTCCACCACCAGTAATGACTCCAAATCCGCTTTGTGTTAATTGGTAAGCCACTTCTTCGGCTAACTTATAATATTTATGTTCAGGTTTTGTTCTCGCAGATCCAAAAATAGAAACACATGGTCCAATTTTACTTAAGCGCTCATAACCGTCTACAAACTCTGCCATTATTTTAAAAATAGCCCACGAGTCATTTGTTTTAATCTCGTTCCAGGTTTTTTGTTGTAGTTTCTCGCGAATCTTTCTATCGTCGTTTGTCATAATCTAAATTTTTTCGCCTTCGTTAATAGCGGTTATTAATACAATTTCTTCTTTTTCGAAATACCTATTAAAGTTAATTTAATTGGGTGTTAAAAAACAAGCCTGCTAATTTACTTCTTTTTTTAGAAAAAGAATCATCTATTCCCATAAAAAGAAAAATACTATTATACCTTTTGGTATTGCTGTGATTAAATTGTTGTTTGTAAGTAATTTGATTTGTTAATTACTTGAGGATTATCTAAATTTAGTGAGGGAATATCAGTAAAATTATATGAGAAGTACTACTTTACATCGACAATTATTTTGTGCCCTTTTCTTTGTTTTGACCACTTCGGTAATGGCTCAAATTTATCAGGAAGATTTTAATAGTCAAGGAAATTGGACTAGAGATAACAATGATATTCGAGCGCTATATGTGTCCAATGGAATGTACTATTTTGAACACAAAAAGCAGACAGGATTTCGAGAGTTTACTACAAGGAGTTTCACGATAAATACATCCAGAGATTTTGAATTTACAACTTCAATTAAAAAGGTTTTCGGAGAAACGGATTATGGAATTTCTTTTTTGTATGATTATGAAGATGAGAGCAATTATTCAGAATTTGCATTTACATCAACAGGATATTACCGTGTGGCAGAATCAACAACCCAATCGAAGTTCAAAAACATAAAGTCTTGGACCAGATCTTCTGCGATAGCAAAAGGAGTTAAAACCAATGATTTAAAGGTCAAGAAGACAGGAAGTATGATTACTTTTTACATTAATGATACTCGCGTTTACATGATGGATTTTAAGTCGCTTAAGGGAAGAAAAATGGCTATTCGTGTGTATAGAAATCAAAAGATAGCGGTGGATTACTTAAGAGTAAAGTATAATAATAGTTCTTCAACAACTTCATTAAATTCAACTCCAAAGGGAAAAACTATTTTATTTGAAGGATATAATAGTAATGTAAATGATTGGTCTGAACAAGATGATTCAAACGCTAGGTTAGCAGTTGAAGGAGGTAATTACGTAATGAATCATAGAAGAAGTTCTGGAGGATGGTCTTCAACAATTAATAAATATATTAATACTTCGAGAGATTTTAGAATTTCAGCACAGATTAAAAAAGTTGCTGGAATTAGTAATAATGGATTTGGAATTACTTTCGGAAAAAAAGATAATGATAATCAAAATCATTTTTTAATTTCTAGTAATGGATCTTATAAAATTGTTCAATATAAGAATGGCGTTAGAACCTATCCCAAGAACTGGACAAAATCATCGTTTATTAAAACTGGAGATAATGTCGTTAACTATCTTAAAATTCAAAAAAAGAAGGACGCTTATAAGTTTTACATTAATAATAGTTTGGTTTTTACGAGTTTTTCAACCAAATTTTACGGAAATCGAGTCGGATTTACAGTCTATGATAAACAAACTGTTAAAATAGGATATTTAAGTATTTTTTACGCAAAAGCTAATTCAACAACTGCTAGTAAAGAAAATGTACGGGGAGGCACTGGTTCATCAAATTCAATTAATAAACATGTTGTAAACGAAATCATCTTATTTGATGGTTATTACAATAACAAAAATAACTGGTCTTTAGATAGTAATGAAAGTGTGAAATTTGAGTTGAAGAATGGAAACTATTTTTTTGATCATTTAAGAGATAAAGGAGGTTGGTCTTCCACTATTGATAAATACATTGATACATCAAGAGATTTTAAAATTCTTGCTGACATGAAAAAAGAAAGCGGAATTTTAAATAACGGATATGGAATTTTATTCGGAAGAAAAGATTCTAATAACCAGAATTTATTCTATGTAAATGGAAATGGTTCTTATTCGATTAATAAAATGAAAGACGGTAAGAATAATTTCTTAAAAAAATGGGTAAAAGATGATATAATTAGAAAGGGAAATGGAGGATATAATGTTTTAAAAGTCGTCAAAATAGGAAGTAAATTGGAATATTATATCAATGATAAAAAAGTATATACGGATTATTATCCGAAGTTTTTTGGAGATCGTTTTGGGTATGTTGTTTATAATCGTCAAAAAGTATCAATTGATTATTTAAGTGTTGGTTATTTGGATAAAAAGACGACTTCTACGATTTCATCTTCTACGTTAAATTCGACTTCCGTAACTGATAAAGTTGAGAGTTATACCTACGATAGCACAGGTTATCATTTTAGTGATCAATTTAATAATAATGGAAATAGTTGGTTTGTAAAAAATGATGATAAAAGAAACTTCCGAATTAAAAACGGGAAGTATTATTTAAAACATAAAGGTAGTTTTAAGGAAGCGGCAACCTCTGATTACAATTACATTGATACAAACAAGGATTTTGAAATTCAAACAAAATTAGATAAGATTGCGGGAAAAAATAATTATGGATATGGTTTAATTTTTGGAAAACAAGATTTGAACGATTTCAGATTTTATATTTCTTCAAATGGTTCTTACAAGATTTCTAAAAGAATAAGTAATATAGAAGTTCCAATTAAAGATTGGACTAGTAGTTCTTATATAAATAAAGGAAATAATAAATCGAATATATTAAAAGTAAAAAAGCAAAAGGGATTTTATAAGTTTTACATAAACGGTGCTTTTGTTTTTCAAACTGCATTTCAAGGCTTCTTCGGAAATGACTTAGGATTTGTTGTTCATAATAATCAAGAAATAGCGGTGGATTATATTCGAGTAAAATATGAAGGAAGTTTCGTTAATGATTGAAAAAAATCAGTAAAGTAAAAAGCAGCAACTCACGTTGCTGCCTCACTCCACGAATAAGAGCCACCCAACTCTTATTACCCTTACTTTTCCATAAAAATTCTCCCCCGACCTTACGATTTATTATAATGATTTTTAAGGTCAAAAAATAAAATCATTATTAATTTTCACATTCAAAACTTCATAGCAATTTTTTTGAACGTATAGCAATTTAAAATAACCAATACCTTATGATTATTGATTATTTACCTTACTGTTCATGAAGAAGTAATATGTTACCCTCTTTTTTTGAAAAAAAACAAAATAATTGAAAAAAGTCCGATGAAACTTAAAATATAAATAAGATAATTAGGACTTGGATAAGTTGGAGCGGTGTCACCAATTAACACGAAAGAAGCCCAGTAATAAGGCGATTTCTCTGATAAAGAATGCTCTTTTAAATAAGTACGTTTTGCATTATTTAAAGCTTCTGATTTAGATTGATGATTAATTAAATTTATATAGAAATTTTTCATGATTTCAGCAGTAGAAACATCATTTACATTCCATAGAGAAGAAATTACAGATTTTGTTCCAGAATAGAAAAATCCGCGTGATAAACTAAATACACCTTCTCCTTTTTTAATTTCACCTAAATTACTTTCACAAGCACTTAAAACTACTAAATCTGCATTAGTTTTGTGAGTATATAATTCGTGAAGTTTTAGAGTATCTTTTGAGAAATAAATAGCAGGATTATCCGAAGAAGTTGCATGTGTAGCTAAGTGTAAAATTTTATAATCGCCACTAGTATTTAAAAAGTTATTCTTCGTAGCGTTGGTCTGCGAATAAATATCAGTAGAAATTTCTTTGTTGATTGCTTCAATTTCAGAGGACGTTGCATCTAGAGATTTTAAATTTGATTTCTGAAAAGAAATAGGAGCAAAAGCTGCTATATTTTTTGAAGTTTTTCTTTCTAGTGAATTATTAAAATCTAAAAAAGAAGAAGAATATGCGTAGCTTATATTATGATCTTCTATTAAATATTTCAGTGAGTCTTTTTGAGTGTTCAAAGACTCAAATGGGATGTTTTGTAATTCTCCATTTGTTATAAACACTAAGTCTTTATCATTTATTAAATCGAGAACTTCTTTATTTGGGAATAAGAAACTATAAAGTTTACTTGATACCTTTTTGAATTTATCTAATTCTTCTCTTCTTGTTAGTGGTCTTGAAATTAATTGCTTGTATTTAGAGAACAATTTTAATTGTTCATCTTCCAATTCTAATTTGAAAGAAGTTGATTTGTCCTTAGATATAAATAATCCTAATAAATCATATTTCTTAGAATTGTATTGTTCTACTAAGTCGTACGATATAATTAAGGATTTCTCATTTAACTTAGAAGATAAATTTTTAAGAGAAATAGGTTGAATATTATTTCTTTCCTCGAAATATTCCGGAGAAACAATTTTTATAGAGTCTTGGAATTTTTCATATCTTAATTTTAAGTCGAAAAGAGAATCTTGTAACTTCTTATTATTAGCTAATTTTTTGTTCTCTAGCTCTATAATATTCTTTCTGAATGAAAGATCTTCTGATTTTATTTTGTAGGATAGTTGTGAGGCTAAATTATTTTGTTTAATACTCTGAGTAAGAAGAAAAGCTTTGTTTTTCTCTAAATAATTAAGCATCAAAGAATCGTCTTTTAAATAATATGCTGCTAGTGCTCCAAATGAGTAAATTTCAGAGACATCATTCTTCCAAAAAAGTTGGGTAACAGTTTCGGTACTCTCGCTTAGAATTAAATCAACCAATTGATTTGAAATATTTACAGATTTTATGATTTGAGATAAATATTCTTGTTTATGTTCTTTCTTATATAGTTTAAATAGCGCATTTATTTTCAATTTTAATGCTGTTAAGGTGTTGTTTTTGTTTTTGTTAAAGGTTAAGTGTTTGGTTTTAATATGCTCTCCATTACTAACCTTACAATAGTTTTTAATTGCTTTTTCTGAATACTCCATAGACAATTCAAAATCTTTTTGATTTAAATAGTATTTAGAAGTATTAAGGTAGGTTGCGTTAATTATGAAGCTATTTTCATCGTTATAAATTAATTCACCTGATTTTTTTAAACTAGTTTCAATATAATAAGGGATGCTATCCGCTTTACTCTTTAATTTCATCTCAGTAATATTCAAAATAGTAAGAGCGTCATAAAACTTATCTTCTTTTTTATTTGATTCTTTCAGAACTTTATTGTAGTAGTGTAAAGCTTTAGAAAAGAAAAGAGTTTTATGATAGATGTTTCCTAAAGCCATATTTAATAAGACTCTGATTGTATAAGAACCAATTAAAGGTGATTCTTCTAATATTTTTTCTGCTGTTTTAAGATGTTTTAAACAGATGTTTATATCTAAAAGATTGTTTAAACGATTAGCGTTTTTTGCTAGATTTATACTGTGGACAATATAACTTATAGGTTTTCCATGTTTTTTTAGTAATCTTAATCCTTTAGCGTAGTAATTAACTGATTTGTGGTAAAGACCTTTCTGATAGAATTGTTCTCCTAGTTGGCAGAAGGCTTGACCTTTTCTTTTTTTATCAATGTTGAGTTTACTTGCCTGAGTAAAATGTAGAATAGCTCTTTTGATTTTACTATTTTTTATGCTGTAAATTCCTAATCGATATACCGAGGTATGGTAGTTTTTATTTTTTTCTAAAGATCTGTTTTCTATAATATCAACTTCAATTTTACCATATTTATATGCAAGGTTAAAATCGGGTAAATCTTTTTTATAAAATATTCGAGAAAGTTTCTTAGCTGTATTAGCTTTAATATATGGATCATTATAAGAAGCTAGTATGCTGTCTGCTTTTGATTCTGTTAAAGAGTTTGATTTAATTAATTTTTGAAATGAAAAATCCTGACTATTTACTTTGAATGAAAAAAATAGTAACCCAAGTAATAAAATAAATTGTTTTAAACTCTTCAAGATATAGGTTTATGGTTGCCAAATTTAGTTTTTATTTATAAAAAAAGGTAGCAACTTAGTTACTACCTTCTATGTTTTTCATTTTCAAAACTTCATAGTATTTTTTTTTGAACGTATAGCAATTTAAAATAACCAATACCTTATGATTATTCATCTTACTGTTCATAAAGAAGTAATATGTTACCCTCTTTTTTGGAAAAAAAACAAAATAATTGAAAAAAGTCCGATGAAACTTAAAATATAAATAAGATAATTAGGACTTGGATAAGTTGGAGCGGTGTCACCAATTAACACGAAAGAAGCCCAGTAATAAGGCGATTTCTCTGATAAAGAATGCTCTTTTAAATAAGTACGTTTTGCATTATTTAAAGCTTCCGATTTAGATTGGTTATTATTTAAATTTTTATAGAAATTTTTCATGATGTCAGCAGTAGAAACATCATTAACATTCCATAGAGATGAAATTACAGATTTTGTTCCAGAGTAGAAAAATCCACGTGATAAACTAAACACACCTTCTCCTTTTTTTATTTCACCTAAATTACTTTCACAAGCACTTAAAACTACTAAGTCAGCATTCGTTTTGTGAGTGTATAATTCGTGAAGTTTTAAGGTGTCCTTCGAAAAATAAATAGCTGGATTATTCGAAGAAGTTGCATGTGTTGCTAAATGTAAAATTTTATAATCACCACTAGTATTTAAAAAGTTATTCTTCGTAGCGTTGGTTTGAGTAAAAACATCAGTAGCAATTTCGTTGTCGATTGCTTTGATTTCAGAGGATGTTGCATCTAGAGATTTTAAATTTGAATTCTGAAAAGAAATAGGAGCAAAGGCGGCAATATTTTTTGAAGTTTTTCTTTCTAGTGAATTATTAAAATCTAAAAACGAAGCAGAATACGCATAGCTAATGTTATGATCTTCAATTAAATATTTTAAACCAGAAGTATTGATATTTAAAGCTTCAAAAGGAATGTTCTGTAAAATATCATTTGCAATAACTATAATATTTTTCTTTTCAATGAATTGCTCAGATTCTTTAGTAGGGAAAAGATAGCTATATAAAGAGTTTGAGGTTGTATAGAATTCTTGCAATTTTGATTTTTGAGTAAGCGGCTTGGAAATTAGTTGTTTGTAATTTTCAGCTAATTTGTAAAACGTTGAATCTATTTCCTTTTTAAAAGAATAGTTTCCCTTTTTTGAATTAAATAATCCAAATAAATTATTGTTCTGAGTATCGATATGATATGACAATACCACCGAATTATTACTTAAATTATTTTTAACTTTTTTCAGTGATACTGGTTGAATGTCATTTCTTTTTGCAAAATACTCAGGATATATGATTTTTATAGAATCTTGAAAGCGATCGTAGGAAAGTTTAATCTCAAAAATTGAATCTCTTAAAGTTTGATTATTTCTGCTTTCTAATTCTAATATAGTTTCTTTATAGTTTTTTAATTGAGTTTTTATTCGATATGGTAAATTTAGTTGGTTGTTATTTTCCTTAATACTTTGAGTAAGTAGGAAAGCTTTGTTTTTTTCGATAATGGAATTCATCAATTCATTATCGTTTAAATTATAGGCTGCTAAAACACCATAGTTATAAATTTCTGAAACATCATCTCGCCACAAGAACTTAGTGTTTATTTCTGTGCTATTTTGTATGGTATAATTATTAAAGGCGTCACAAGTGCTAACGGTTTCGATGCTTTCTTTTAAATATTTGGAATCTTTAGTTTTATTATATAGAAAATTTAGAATATTAAGTTTTTCCTCAAAAGCTAGTACTATGTTTCTTCTGGAAATTGCATTTTTGAAATGGCTAAGTTTAATTCCAATATTCTTTTCAAGAGGTATTTCAAAACACGTATTAATAGCATAGTTTACATTTTTTAAAGCCAGTTTTAAATCGTTGTTTTTTCGATGGTATTCGGAAATAACTTTATATATATCAGATTTGATTGCTTTCTTATCATAATTTATCAACTTATTACTATGCATTAAACCTTTATTTAAATAATGTAAAGAGCTATCACAGCCTTCGTTTAAATATAGTTCTCCTAAATTACCGCATGAAACTGCTAAAGAGTAGTGATTGTCTTTTCGAAGCCCAATTTTCAATCCTTTAAGATAATTTTTTCTAGCTTTTTCGTATGAGTAATTTTCCTTTAAAAAGTAAAAGTTCCCAAGGTTGTTAAACAGGTAGCTCTTTTCTATAATATTAGATAAATCAATATTGGTATTTAATATACTGTCGGATTTTTCTAAATATTTGATTCCTAGTAATGCATACTCTTTTGTTTTAATTTGATTACATGTTGCCGAGAAACTAAGAGAATAATTTAGAGCATCATAGAAATAACCTTTTTTTGTGAGTAAATCAATACCATTAGTGTAATAGTTAGCCGACTTATGCAATTCTCCTCTCATCCTATAGCAATTTGCTAAAAGGCATAATGACTGACCTATTTTTTTTGGGTAAAAATTAAGTTTAAGTGCTTTGTTAAAATAAACTATGGAGGAATCTAAATCGTTCATTTCCATAAAATATTTACCTATTAGATAAAATGAATTATGATAATGTTTAGGAAAGTATAAACCATCGTTTGATAATTTATTTTGAATTTTTGCATATTTTATTGCTGATGTTAAATTTCGTTTTTTGTAATAAACTCTTGAGTAATTGAATGCTAATATTATTTTTTCTCGAACGTCTAAATTGCTGTAATTTAGTGTGCTGTCACATTTTTTTTCGTTCAAATTAACTGCTGAAGTTGTTGATAAATTATAATTAAAAGAGCTTTGCCCTAATGCCGTCATGAGAGAGCAAAAGGACATTGAAATTAAAGTTATAAAAGCTCTTCTAAATCTCATAATTAATCAAATGTTAATACAGGAGAGTTTCGGTCGATATTAAATTGTACACTTACTCTATTTCCTCCATTACACGGTAGTGGTGGCATTTGACCATCTGAACCTGTGCCTCCTAAATTGTTATTATTGGTTCCAGTAGTAGAAGGAGGGGGCGTGTAAGTCCAAATTTCGTAGTTGGCATTTTTTTCTATCATTGTCCCTAATGTAATACCATACTTGCAACAAGTCCAATCTCTTTCTGTTGCCTTCTGGAATTCATCTGTGCCAGGAAGAAAGTGTAACGTTACAAGATTCTCTTGGTTTGTCGTTTTATTAATTAAGATTGTATTATCGCTTATGATACTACGCTCCGGAAAGTAATGACTAAAGCTAAAAGTTATACCCACTAGTAATACAAAAAAAATTGATTTTAAAATTTTCATAAATTAAATTTTTATATGTTCCTTACACCTTAGTTATTAAAAATCTAAAATGTTACCCCGCGCAAAAATATAAAATTTTATTTTTGCACAACAACAGTATTTTATGGATGGAAATTTTTACCTCGATGCACTTGTCAATGGTGATTCTAAAATAATCTCAAAGATTTATGAAAACAACTTTAAACAAGTAAAACGATTTATTTTGCAAAACAAAGGAAATACCGAGGATGCTGAAGATATTTTTCAAAAAGCCCTTTTGCAAATAGCAGTTCGTCATAAAAAGGAAGGTATTAGAATAAAATCTACTTTTGAAGGTTTTTTATTCACAGTTTGCAAGAATTTATGGCGAAGAGAATTAAATAGTCGTAAAAGTCGGGTAACAAACAGTGAAGTGGTTGAACAAGTAAGTGAAGCTCATGATAGCGCCAGAGCAATTATTGAGCAAAAAAGACAAGAATTATTTGTTGAAATGCTTGATAGAATTTCTGAAAATTGTAAAATGATTTTATCTATGTTTTTTGCAAAATTATCGTATGCAGAAATTGTAGCTAGTACCGATTATACATCGGAGACTGTGGTTCGTCAACGTGTTTTTAAATGTAAAAAGAAATTAACGGATTTAATTAAAGAGGATCAAAGATTTAATTCATTACGAGAACTATGAAACTAGAAGATGATATTTTAATTGAAAAATTCCTTCGTAACGAGCTTTCGAAAGAAGATCAGAACGCTTTCCTTGAAAGGTTGGAAAGTGACGCCGATTTTAAACAACATTATTTATTAGAAAAACAACTTTCTGAAGCTTTGAATGAGGAAAGTTGGAGTTTTGCTGATCAGATTGATAATAAAGAGTTCAACGAATATGAAGCTTTATTTAAAAGTGATGAAATTCAAGATTTGAAGGCTGTTATCAAAAAGGCATCTCATAAAACGAATAATGTTGGTAGAGGTAGAATAATTAGTTTCATTTCTGGATTCGCAGCATCCGTTCTTATTGGTTTCTTTTTGTTAAAACCAATGTTTGAACCGAATGTATTAGATACAAATGGATTATATACCGAATATGCTTCACTAGAGAGTTTACCCAGTTTTGTTGAAAGAGGAACAAATAATTTTGGTGCTATTTTGAACGAAGGTGAGAAATTATTTAGAGAAAAGAAGTTTAGAGAATCTCTAGCTGTTTTTAATAGGTTTTTAGATGCCAATAAAGAAGTTAGCGGAGCCTATATTTATGCTGCATTAGCTGAGACTGAGTTAAAAAATTATGATAATGCCATTGGTATTTTAAATGAATTAGCAACAAGTAATTTAATTGATGCAGAAAAAGCGTACTGGTATAAAGCTCTTATTAGTTTGAAGAAAAATAAAATTGATGACTCGAAAGAGTTATTGGAAAAGATTATAAAGAATAATTTTTATAAGAGTAAAGAAGCCAAAGAATTGTTAGATAAACTATAAAAAGAAAGGAAGCATTGCTTCCTTTTTTATGTACTACATAAAAATGATTTGACTACATTGTCTACCACCGATGTAAAATTAATATGAATCTTTACATTTATCGCGTCTGTAGTTTTAGAATCTTCCTTATTTATGAAGCTCTAATTTAAGAAACTTCGCTGTGTAGCTGGTTTTATGTTTTGCCACTTTTTCAGGAGAACCAGTTGTTACGATTGTTCCACCGCCTTTACCACCTTCCATACCAACATCAATAATGTAATCTGCTAATTTTATCACATCCAAATTGTGTTCTATAATTAAAACTGTGTTCCCTTTGTCGGCAAGTTTGTTTAAGACCTCCATCAAAACACGAATATCTTCAAAATGTAATCCAGTTGTTGGTTCATCAAGAATATAAAATGTATTTCCTGTATCCCTTTTAGAAAGTTCAGAAGCTAGTTTAATTCGTTGGGCTTCTCCACCAGAAAGTGTTGTCGATTGTTGTCCGAGTGTTATATAACCTAAGCCAACATCTTGTATCGTTTTTAATTTTCTATAAATTTTAGGAATATGTTCAAAAAAGTCAACAGCTTGATTAATAGTCATTTCTAAAACATCAGAAATTGATTTTCCTTTATATCGTATTTCTAATGTTTCCCTATTGAATCTTTTTCCTTGACAGGTTTCACATTCTACATGAACATCTGGAAGGAAGTTCATTTCAATTACTCGTAATCCACCACCCTGACAAGTTTCACATCTTCCACCTTTAACATTAAAGCTAAATCTTCCAGGTTTATATCCGCGAATTGAAGCTTCTGGAGTTTTAGAAAATAAACTTCTAATTTCACTAAATACACCAGTGTAAGTTGCAGGGTTTGAGCGTGGTGTTCGCCCAATTGGAGATTGATCAATATCGATAACCTTATCGATATGTTCTAAACCAGTGATTTTTTTATAAGGCATTGGTTCTTTTACACCGCGATAAATGTGAGCATTTAAAATTGGATACAAAGTTTCGTTTATTAAAGTAGATTTTCCACTTCCAGAAACTCCAGTAACACAAATCATTTTACCTAATGGAAATTCAACCGAAACATTTTTCAGATTGTTTCCATTGGCTCCTGTTAACTTAATTTTATGTCCATTACCTTTTCTTCGCTCCTTCGGAATTTCGATAGTTTTTCTTCTAGAAAGATAATCAGAGGTTAATGTAGATTCTGAAATCATTTCCTTAAAAGTTCCATTACTTACAATTTCACCACCATGTCTACCAGCACCAGGACCAATATCTAGAACGTAATCTGCATTTTTAATCATGTCTTCATCATGTTCAACAACTAAAACGGAGTTTCCAACATCACGTAGCTTAATTAAAGAATCAATTAATTTTTGATTATCTCTTTGATGTAAACCAATACTAGGTTCGTCAAGAATGTAAAGAACACCAACTAGTTGTGAACCAATTTGAGTTGCTAAACGGATTCGTTGAGCTTCTCCACCGGATAAGGATTTTGAAGTTCTATCGAGAGTTAAATAATCTAAACCTACATCTAATAAAAATTGAATACGAGTTCTAATTTCTTTTAGAATTTCAGAAGCAATTTTTTGTTGCTTTTTAGAAAGTTTTTTATCAACTTTAGAAAACCATTCCGCCAACTCTTTAACATCCATTTGAGCTAAATCACTAATGTTTTTCTCAATGAATTTAAAATGTAATGCTTCTTTTTTTAAGCGTTTACCTTCACAAGAAGAACATTTAATTTCGTCCATAAACCCTTTTGCCCACCTTTTTATTGAAGAGCTGTCGGTATTTTTAAATTGGTTTTCAATAAAAGATACAATTCCTTCAAAGTCAATCTGGTAACTTCTAGTAACACCAGCTGCTTTTGATTGTACTTTAAAAGTTTCTTTTCCTCCGTGAAGAATTATTTCGAGTGCTTCTTTTGGAATCGCAGCAATAGGATCCGTTAGTTTGAACTTATAACGTTCTGCAATTGTTTGTAGTTGTTTAAAAATCCAACTATTTTTTTGTTCTCCTAAAGGAACAATTCCTCCATTTTTTATTGAAATAGAATCGTCAGGAATTACTTTTTTTAAATTCACTTCATTTGTAATTCCTAAACCGTTACATTTTTCACAAGCACCTTTTGGCGAGTTAAACGAAAAAGTATTTGGCTCGGGATTCGGGTATGCAATTCCAGAAGTAGGACACATTAATTCTCTCGAGAAATATCTTGGTTTTGCATCATCTACATCAATTACCATTAAAATATTATCTCCTGTGTAAAGTGCAGTTTTAATAGTTTCTTCTAGTCTTTTTTCAGATTTAGAGTCAACTACTAATCGATCAATAACAACTTCGATATCGTGTGTTTTGTATCGATCTAATTTCATTCCTTTTTCAATCTCGCGAATTTCTCCATCCACACGGACTCTTAAGAATCCTTGCTTAGAGATTTGTTCAAATAACTCACGATAATGTCCTTTTCTTGATTTAATTAAAGGGGCTAAAACTGCAATTCTTTTTTTATCAAAATCTTTAAGAATCAGTTCTTTAATTTGTTCGTCTGAATAACTCACCATTTTCTCGCCGGTATTGTAGGAGTATGCATCAGAAGCACGAGCAAATAATAAACGTAAGAAATCATAAATCTCAGTAATGGTTCCTACCGTTGATCGTGGACTTTTGTTAGTAGTTTTTTGTTCAATAGAAATTACCGGTGACAGTCCTTCAATTTTATCAACATCTGGTCGTTCCAGTCCACCTAAAAACTGACGAGCATAAGCTGAAAATGTTTCTATATATCTTCTTTGACCTTCTGCATAAATAGTATCAAAAGCTAATGATGATTTACCACTTCCACTTAAACCAGTTATAACAACAAGTTTTTCTCTTGGAATTTTAACGTCTATGTTTTTTAAGTTGTGAGCTCTGGCTCCGTAAACTTCAATGAATTCTTCTTTCAATTTTGTGATTTTGCGAGAAATGCAAAAATACCAAATACTAATTTATTTTTATCAGTTGCTCGGATAATTGATTATTAAAATTAAAATGTATCTTGCAGTAAAGTAAACATTGAGGGTATGATTAATGGTATTAGATATTTTTTTGAAAGAAATGGTTTTGATGTTTCATCGAGATTAGCAGATCGCCTAGGCATGAGAGCTGTGAATGTAAGATTGTTTTTCATTTACATTTCATTTGTTACTGTTGGTTTATCCTTTGCATTATATCTTGTAATTGCCTTTTTACTCAGGTTAAAAGATAGAATCTACACAAAAAGAACTTCTGTTTTTGATTTATGATTCGAATAGTACTGAAATCACGTCTTTACAAAGCTATTTTTTTTACCTCGTTAACTTTTTTAATTGGAATAGTAGGATATTTAGCTTTATTCGGTTATTCTTTTGTTGATGCGTTTTACATGACGGTAATTACGATAACTACTGTTGGGTTTGGTGAAGTACATCCTTTCACTTCAGAGGAAAAAGTTTTTACAATATTTTTAATTTTATCAAGCCTCTTTACTTTTGGATACGCAGTATCTTCTTTTTCGGAATACTTAATAAGTGGCGATTTTTTTGAACAACTTAAAATAAAGCGAGTGCAAAAACAAATTGAACAACTTGATGGTCACACTATTGTTTGTGGTTACGGTAGAAATGGAAAACAAGCCTTGGCTAAATTAAAAAGTTATAAGCGAAAGGTGGTAATTATTGAAAAAGACAAGGAGTTGATCAAAGAATTAGATGAACAGGGTGTGTTGAATATAGAAGGTGATGGAACTTCAGACGAAACTCTTTTAAGGGCAGGGATTAAAAAAGCGAAGTTTTTAATAACTGCTTTACCTTCAGATGCTGATAATTTATTTGTTGTTCTTACGGCTAATCAGCTGCACAAAGAATGCAAAATCATAAGCAGGGCAAGCAAGGAAACTACGTATAGTAAACTTAAAATTGCAGGTGCGAGTAACGTAATTATGCCAGATAAGTTAGGTGGCGCTCACATGGCGTCACTTGTTGTTACTCCAGATGTTATCGAGTTTGTTGATCGTTTAACTATTGAGGGAGGTGCAACTGCAAATTTAGAAGACATTGAAATTAACGATTTACCAAAAGAATATCTAAACAAAACAATTTTAGATTTAGACTTGAGAAGAAAAACGGGATGTACTGTTATTGGATATAAAACATCAGATAATGAGTATATTATCAACCCTGAAGCTTCTTTGAAACTAGAGGCTGGAGGGAATTTAATCGTACTCGGAAGACCCGAGCAAATCAACGAATTACGAGCGTTATTTTAGTAAAGAAACATCAGTTTTAACTAGAAAAACTTGCCAAAAGATCAGTTTTTTAAGATATTGCGCACCACTAATTCAAAAAAACTATTATTTACACTATTATGAACAAAAAACTTTTAACGTTACTATGTGCTATAGTACCGATGTTAACCTTCGCTCAAGAGAAAGGTTTAGATCAAAAGATAGATGAAGCATTTAAACCATTTTCTGAATTTTTCAGCGATATGATTTTCTTTTTAGTATATGACAATGGTACTGTTAAAATTCCATTTGTACTTGTATTATTAGTTTTCAGTGCTGTATTTTTTACAATTTATTTTGGATTTCCAAATATTCGTCATTTTTTAACAGCTGTCAATGTTGTGAGGGGAAAATATGACGAGGTTGATAAGGGTGTTGTTGAAACAGCTTATGGTGATTCTACTCCAGGTGGCGATTCTATCGAAACAATTAAAAATGAAAGTCAAGAAGGAGAAGTTACACATTTTCAGGCTTTAGCCACCGCAGTTTCAGGTACCGTCGGTAATGGTAATATTGCAGGAGTAGCTTTAGCTATTGCATTAGGAGGTCCGGGTGCTACTTTCTGGATGATTATCTGTGGTTTATTAGGAATGTCTACAAAATTCGTGGAGTGTACTTTAGGTGTTCAATATAGAGATGTGGATGAGGAAGGAACAGTTTATGGAGGTCCAATGTATTACTTATCAAAAGGATTAAAGGATAAGGGTTTTACAATATTAGGTAGAATAACAGCTGTGTTATTTGCAGTTTTTTGTATTGGTGGTTCTTTCGGAGGAGGAAATGCTGCTCAGTCTAATCAGGCGACAATTGTTCTGAAAGAATTATTAGGGTTAGAAAGTACCGGAGCCGGAGCGATTATAGGCCTTATTTTAGCGATTCTAGTTGGTATTATTATAATTGGGGGAATAAAGCGTATTGCTACTGTAACAGAAAAGGTTGTTCCTTTTATGGCAGTATTATATATCATTGCGTGTTTATATATTATTTTAAGCAATGTTTCTTTAGTTGATGATGCCTTTGGTTTAATTTTCAGTGAGGCATTTAATCCAAAAGCAATTGGTGTTGGAGGAATTATAGGTGTATTATTGGTCGGATTTAAAAGAGCTGCTTTCTCAAATGAAGCTGGAGCTGGTTCGGCTTCGATTGCTCATTCAGCTGTTAAGACAAAATATTCGGCTTCTGAAGGATTGGTAGCATTATTAGAGCCATTTATTGATACAGTGGTTATTTGTACGATGACTGCTTTAGTGATTATTATTTTTAATACTGGTGGAGTTTTTGAATACGGAGGAGATGGAACGGGAGGCGTTTTAATTGATGGTCTTCGTTACGAAGGAGCGGGAATCACTTCACAGGCGTTTGCTCAGTATATTCCTTATTCTAATATATTCTTAACGATTGCAGTTGTGTTATTTGCAGTATCAACAATGATTTCTTGGTCTTACTATGGATTACAATCTTGGAAATTTTTATTTGGTAGAGGAAAGAAAGCGGATTTAACTTATAAATTATTGTTCTTGACTTTCGTCGTAATCGGAGCTGCTGCTAGTATGGGCTCTATTTGGGCTTTCTCTGATGCAATGATTTTTGCAATGGTGTTCCCTAATATGGTAGGATTATACTTTTTAATGCCAGTTGTGAAAAAGCAATTAAAGAGGTATTTAGAAGCTATTAAAAGCTTATAATATTTTTCAATATGAATAATTTTAAATCCCATTTCTGGTATACCAAAAGCCAAAGAAATGGGGTTTTGTTTTTAGTTGTACTGATTATTGTATTGCAACTAATTTATATTTTTGTTGATTTTTCATCTCCTAAAAAAGAGATTGTTAACACTACAGAAATCTTGGCTTTTGAGAAAGAAATAGATAGTTTAAGAAAAATTGATTTAGATAAAAGAAAACCAAAAATATTTCCATTCAATCCTAATTTTATAACAGATTTTAAAGGTTATCAATTAGGGATGACTGTAGAAGAGATTGACAGACTAAAAGAATTTAGGAGGCAAAACAAGTATGTTAACTCGTCCAAAGAGTTTCAAACTATTACAAAAGTATCCGATTCGCTTCTTAAAAAGATTTCTCCTTATTTTAAATTCCCTTCTTGGGTGAATAATAAATCTAAAAAGCAAAAAACTTATTCTAGTAAACTGAAAGAAGAAATTAGTATTTCTACAAGTGATATAAACCTTGCCACTCAAAATGATTTTAAAACCATCCATGGTGTAGGAGAGAAGTTGTCCGAAAGAATTATTAAGTATCGTTCTAAATTACAAGGTTTCTCTTTTGATGATCAGTTAAATGAAATTTGGGGATTAGAGGATAAAGTTGTTAAAAGAATCTTAAATGTTTTTGTAATTAAGGAACAACCCGTGATCGAAAAGGTGAATGTAAACACTGCTAACTTCAAGCAGGTACTGGGAACACCATATGTAGATTATGATTTGTGTAAGAAAATTTTTGACTACAGAGATGAGGTTGCCGAGCTTCAAGATATTTCAGAATTAAGAAATATTCGAGATTTTCCTCAAAATAAATACCACAGAATAGTCTTATATTTGAAGGCAGAATAAACAAACAACCAAAATTAAATTTTATACAGTATGTACTTTACTGAAGAGCATGATTTTTTTCGTAAAAGCTTTAGAGACTTTTTACAGAAGGAGGTAGTTCCGCACATCGAGAAATGGGAAGAAACCGGAACAATTGATCGTTTTATCTGGGAGAAATTCGGAGAAATGGGATATTTTGGTTTAAATCAACCTGAAGAATATGGTGGTTTAAACCTTGATTTATTTTATACCGTTATATTTCTTGAAGAATTGCAAAGAATTAATTCAGGTGGTTTTGCTGCCGCAATGTGGGCGCATGCTTATTTAGCAATGACTCATTTAAACAAAGAAGGTGACGAAAGAATAAAAAGAGAATATTTAACGCCAAGTATCGAAGGAAAGATGATAGGTTGTTTATGTATTTCAGAGCCTTTCGGAGGAAGTGATGTTGCTGGGATGAGAACAACAGCAATAGAGGATGGAAATACATACGTATTAAATGGTTCAAAGACATTTATTACAAATGGAGTTTACTCTGATTATTTGATTGTAGCAGCTAAAACAAATCCAGATGATAAGCATAAAGGAATGAGTATTTTCTTAGTTGATAGAGATACCCCAGGTGTTTCTTCTACGAAATTAAACAAATTGGGATGGAGAGCTTCTGATACTGGAGAGATTGCTTTTGACAATGTGATTATTCCAAAGGAAAACCTTATGGGTGAAGAAGGAAAAGGTTTTCCATATATTATGCAGCATTTTGCTTTAGAACGTTTAATAATGGGTGTTAATGCTCACGCAAGGGCTGAATATGCTGTAGAATATGCAATTCAATATATGGATGAGCGTGAGGCTTTCGGTAGAAAGATTAATAATTTCCAGGCTTTACGTCATAAAGTAGCTGAAATGGCTTCGAAAGTTGATATGTGTAAGGAGTATAACTATTCTATCACTAAAAGATTAAATGACGGAATTTATGTGGTTAAAGAAGCAAGTATGAGTAAATTACTTTCTACTAAAATAGCAGACGAAGTTATTTATGATGCTTTACAGTTGTTAGGTGGTTATGGTTATATGGAAGATTATCCATTGGCAAGAATGTTTAGAGATAGTCGATTAGGACCTATTGGAGGTGGAACTTCTGAGATATTAAAAGAGATTATCGCAAAAATGGTAATTGATAAAAAAGAATATAAACCAGCAACATAAATTTGATATTAAATAATTTAGAAAATGAGAATCCTTTACGGTTCTCATTTTTTTTTTGATAAAATTTGATGTTTTTTATTGGTAAAGAATCAATTTATTAACACGAAATCGATTTCGTTTCTACACCGATTTCGTCGTTCAGTTTACAATGTATAACTTCACTGAAAACAAAAATAAATTTAAGATGAAAACCTTTCACAAATTATTAATAATTATCCTATTTGTTCATTATTCTTGTTCGGATGAAACCGTAATTCAAACTAATGAAGAAATCGGGAAAATAGATGTTAATGAAAATGTAGCTTCAAGAAGTAGTTTAAAACAAATTGGGACTGGTGTTATGATGCAGGCGTTTTATTGGGATGTTCCTGCAGGAGGAACTTGGTGGCAAGTTTTAGAAGGAAAAGTACAAGATTGGAGTAACGCTGGAATTGATGCGATTTGGTTACCACCAGTGTCAAAAGCACAAAATGGGGCTTTCTCCATGGGATATGATCCTTTTGATTATTATGATTTCGGACAGTATAATCAAATGGGAAGTACGGAAACAAGATTCGGCTCTAAAACCGAACTAGAAAGTTTGATTAGTGAAGCTCATAACGCACGATTAAGTGTTATTGCCGATATTGTTATTAATCATAACAGTGGTGGCGATCTAGAACCAAATCCATATACAGGAATACCTTATTATACGGATTTTAATCCTCTTTCAGGAAAGTTTTACAGAAGTAACTCAGATTTCCATCCAAATGGAACATGTAATAATGATTCGGGTGTGTTCGGTGGATTTCCAGATTTAAGTCATTGCCAACCTTATGTGCAAGATTGGTTATGGAAACGAGAAGAATCTGTTGCTAAATATTATAAAAATGTAATGGGATTTGATGGATGGAGATTTGATTATGTAAAAGGATTCGCACCTTGGGTTGTTAGAGAATGGAATAATTCAGTTGGAGGATTTTCAGTTGGAGAGTATTGGGATGGTAATGTTGGAACATTAGATTGGTGGACCGGTGAAGCCCAGGCTTCAGCTTTTGATTTTACATGTTATTACAGAATGCGTGATGCTTTTATGGGAAATAATTTAAATAGATTGAATGATGATATGCTATGGAAAAGAAATCCTTCAAAAGCAGTTACATTCGTTGCTAACCATGATACAGATGAAATTATTAACAATAAGCTGTTAGCTTATGCTTATATTTTAACTCATGAAGGATATCCTACTATTTTCTACAGAGATTACGAAGAATGGTTAAATAAAGAACGTTTGAATAATTTGATATGGATTCATAATAACCTAGCAGGAGGTTCAACTAATATCTTATACACGGATAATGACGAGTATGTGGCTAAAAGAAATGGTCATAATAATGCTGGATTAGTTGTGTATATTAATAGCTCAAATAATTGGCAAGAACGTTGGATAGAAACTAATTGGTCTAATACAAGAATTAAAGATTATACTGGTCATTCAAATTGGGAGCCGGTTACACAAGGTGGTAAATGGGTTAAGATTCAGGTTCCACCAAAGAGCTATTCTGTGTGGGCTCCTAAATAAAATTTCAACTAGTAGGAAAATAGATATTAATGTGTATATTTGCAGCCCAATAAAAAAAATAAAAATTTTATTTACAGTTGTTTAGCGATTTGTAGATAAGCAAATATAGAAGATACAATGGAAGGAGGTGCTAATACATGTTAATTATTCCGGTAAAAGAAGGTGAGAATATCGATAGAGCTTTAAAACGTTATAAGCGTAAATTCGATCGTACTAAGACCATGAGGAAGTTGCGTGCTCGTAAGCAATTTACTAAGCCATCTGTAGCAAAAAGAGCTCAAAAGATTAAAGCTTCTTATGTGCAAAGATTAAGGACGGAAGAGGAGGTAGGATAGGTCCTCGAAAATTCCAAAAATGAATATAGACAGCTCATACTCCATGTATGGGCTGTTTTTTTTAATATATTTATACCCTATGCATATTGAATCTTTTTTTGAATATTTAATACATGAAAGAAACTATTCTTTGAATACTGTAAAAGCTTACAGAACAGATTTAGAGGCATTGGCGAGTTTTTGCTCTAGTGTATACCAAATTGATTCAATTGATAAACTCGAATACAATATTATAAGAAGTTGGATTGTAAAACTTGTGGAGTCTAATGTTTCTAATAGAACAGTTAATAGAAAAGTTAGTTCTTTAAAAAGTTATTACAAATTTTTGCAAGAAATCGAAGTAATTTCGATGAACCCTTTGTCAAAACATAAATCTTTAAAGGTTAAAATAGAACCACAAACCCCTTTTAGTATGAAAGAAGTTAAAGAGGTTCTTATGAATTTAGAAGAAGGAAGTTTTGAAGCTCTCCGAGATAAAGTAATAATCGATTTCCTATTCTCCACTGGAATTAGACGCAGTGAGCTCACAAATTTGAGAGTAAAAGATGTAAATCTTAGTTCAGAAAGCGTTAAAGTATTAGGTAAAAGAAATAAAGAAAGGATAGTACCTTTATTGTCTGATACGATTCGAGTTGTAGAAAAGTATGTGTCTTTTCGAAATAAACTGAATCTTAATAATGAATTTTTATTGGTAACATCCAAAGGGAATAAAATATATGAAACACTTGTTTATCGGGTAATAAATTCTTACTTTAGTAAGGTCTCCTCAAAAGTAAAATGTAGTCCCCACATACTAAGACATACTTTTGCTACAGAATTACTCAACAAAGGAGCTGATTTAAATTCGGTTAAAGAATTGCTAGGACATTCAAGTTTAGCCTCAACCCAAGTTTATACTCACAATAACTTGGAACAATTAAAACAAGTGTTTAATAGGGCTCATCCTAGGAGCCAAAAAAAAGATTGAAAATTATGAAGGTATTCACACAATCTGTAAATTTCAAAGCTGACATTGATTTAGTAAAGTTTATTGAAAAAAAAGTCGGGAACTTAGATAAGTTTCACGACAAGATCGTAGATGCTGAAGTTTTTATGAAGGTTCAAAAAACAAGTGAAAAAGAAAATAAAATAACAGAAGTAAAAATAAATATTCCTGGAAACGAATTAATTGTTAAAAAGACGACAAAAACATTTGAGGAAGGGGTAAGTCTTGGGGTTGATTCTTTAAAAAGACAGTTACGAAAGTCTAAAGAGAAGCAAAGAGATGTTATAGTTTTATAAAACAAAAAAAAACCTAAAAAAGTTTTACATATTCGAAATAACTTTTTACATTTGCAGTCCGTTAGAAATAACGGATTGTTTTTTTATGGCAAAAGCCGATATAGCTCAGCTGGCTAGAGCAGCTGATTTGTAATCAGCAGGTCGTGGGTTCGAGTCCCTCTATCGGCTCAAAATAAAAGAAGTTCATTAAAATATTAAAGTTTCCAGGGGAGATTCCAGAGCGGCCAAATGGGACGGACTGTAACTCCGTTGTCTTTCGACTTCGCAGGTTCGAATCCTGCTCTCCCCACAAATTTTAAAGATTTAATTATTGCGGGAGTAGCTCAGTTGGTAGAGCGTCAGCCTTCCAAGCTGAATGTCGCCGGTTCGAACCCGGTCTCCCGCTCTAAATTATCCACGCCGGTGTAGCTCAGTTGGTAGAGCGCATCCTTGGTAGGGATGAGGTCACGGGTTCAAATCCCGTCATTGGCTCTTTTTTTAAAGAGTTTGTAAATAACACTAAATATATTTAACTAAGAATTAAAATTAATAATCATGGCAAAAGGAACTTACGATCGTTCGAAACCGCACTTAAACGTAGGTACAATCGGTCACGTAGATCACGGTAAAACTACATTAACTGCTGCTATTACAAAAGTATTAGCTGACGCAGGTTATTCTGAGCAGAGAGCTTTCGATCAAATCGATAACGCTCCAGAAGAGAAAGAAAGAGGTATTACAATTAACTCTTCTCACGTAGAATATGCAACTGCTAACCGTCACTATGCACACGTTGACTGTCCAGGTCACGCCGATTATGTAAAGAACATGGTAACTGGTGCTGCTCAAATGGATGGTGCTATTTTAGTAGTAGCTGCAACTGATGGTCCAATGCCACAAACTCGTGAACACATCTTATTAGGTCGTCAGGTAGGTATACCAAGAATCGTTGTATTCATGAATAAAGTGGATATGGTTGATGATGAGGAGTTATTAGAGTTAGTAGAGATGGAAGTGAGAGATTTATTATCTTTCTACGAGTATGATGGAGATAACAGTCCTGTAATCATGGGTTCTGCTTTAGGAGCTTTAAATGGAGAGCAAAAATGGGTAGATACAGTATTGTCTTTAATGGAGGCTGTAGATACTTGGATTGAGGAGCCACCAAGAGATACTGAAAAAGATTTCTTAATGCCAATTGAGGATGTGTTCTCTATTACTGGTCGTGGTACTGTTGCTACAGGTCGTATCGAAACTGGTATCATCAATTCTGGAGATCCTGTTGAGATTATCGGTATGGGTTCTGAGAAGTTAACTTCTACAGTAACTGGAATCGAGATGTTCCGTCAAATCTTAGATAGAGGTGAGGCTGGAGATAACGCTGGTATCTTATTAAGAGGTATTGATAAAACTGATATCAAGAGAGGTATGGTAATTACTAAGCCTGGATCAGTAACTCCACACGCTAAGTTCAAAGCTGAGGTGTATATCTTAAAGAAAGAAGAAGGTGGTCGTCACACTCCTTTCCATAATAACTACCGTCCACAGTTCTACGTACGTACAACTGACGTAACGGGTAACATTAACCTACCTGATGGTGTTGAAATGGTAATGCCTGGTGATAACTTAACTATTACAGTTGATTTAATTCAGCCAATCGCATTAAATATCGGTTTACAGTTCGCTATCCGTGAAGGGGGTAGAACAGTTGGAGCTGGTCAGGTAACTGAAATTTTAGACTAATTATATAGTTTATAAATAAAATTAGAGGTATCCCTCGGTTAGTAGGGATACCTTTCAATAAACGGGTTTAGCTCAGTTGGTAGAGCACTGGTCTCCAAAACCAGGTGTCGGGAGTTCGAGCCTCTCAACCCGTGCAAATTTTCTAGAAACAATGAATAACTTTGTACAATACATCAAAGACTCTTTCGAGGAGTTAAATACTAATATGACTTGGATATCTCGTGAAGAGGCTCAGAAGTCCACAGTGGTTGTAGCAGTTTTTACTATTATCTTCGCGTTAGCAGTAGCTGTAATAGATAAGGTTTTTCAAACAGGTTTAGATAACTTCTTCAATTTATTCTAAAACATGGCTGAGACGGTGATGAAATGGTATGTAGTGAGGGCTATTGGTGGTCAAGAGAATAAGGTTAAAACTTACATCGAGACAGAAATCGCTCGACATGGTCTTTCGGATTATGTTAATCAAGTAATTGTTCCTACGGAAAAGGTTGTTCAGATAAGAAATGGTAAAAAGATAAACAGAGAACGTGTTTATTTTCCTGGATACATTATGGTTGAGGCTAATTTGGCTGGTGAAGTTCCTCACGTAATAAAAGCGGTTACTGGTGTAATTGGTTTTTTAGGTGAGACTAAGGGAGGAGATCCTGTACCAATGAGAAAATCAGAAGTTAACCGTATGTTAGGTAAGGTGGATGAGCTTTCAGTAAATGAGGAAACAGTTGCAATTCCTTACACGGTTGGAGAAACTGTAAAGGTTGTTGATGGACCATTTAATGGTTTTGATGGTATCGTAGAGAAGGTAAATGAAGAGAAACGTAAGCTTGAAGTAATGGTTAAGATTTTCGGTAGAAAAACTCCATTAGAATTAAGTTACATGCAAGTAGAGAAAATATAACTGTTACATATATATTTTATGTGTGTTTGACGCTTCCAAAAAGTAAACACACTATTAAATCTTAAACAATGGCAAAAGAAGTAAGTAAATTAGTTAAACTACAAGTTAGGGGAGGTGCTGCGAATCCGTCGCCACCAGTTGGACCCGCTTTAGGTGCTGCCGGAGTTAACATCATGGAGTTCTGTAAACAGTTTAATGCTCGTACGCAGGACAAACAAGGTAAGGTTTTACCAGTTGTGATTACAGTATATACTGATAAATCATTTGAATTTGTTGTTAAAACACCTCCAGCTGCAGTGCAATTATTAGAAGCGGCCAAGATTAAGAAAGGTTCAGGAGAGCCTAATAGAAAGAAAGTAGCAAGTGTTACTTGGGATCAAGTTAGATCTATTGCAGAAGACAAGATGGTTGATATGAATGCCTTCGAAGTAGAATCTGCAATGAGAATGATCGCTGGTACTGCTCGTTCTATGGGATTAACAGTAACAGGTGATGCACCTGCATAAACTTAAAAGAGATTTATAATGGCAAGATTAACAAGAAAGCAAAAAGAAGCTCAGGCTAAGATTGACAGCTCTAAAGTTTATGACTTAAAAGAGGCATCAGCATTAATTAAAGAAATTACAAACGTTAAATTTGATGCGTCTGTTGATTTGGCTGTGCGTTTAGGAGTAGATCCTCGTAAAGCTAATCAGATGGTTCGTGGTGTTGTAACATTACCTCACGGAACTGGTAAAGATGTTAAAGTTTTAGCATTAGTTACTCCAGATAAAGAAGCAGAAGCTCAGGCAGCAGGTGCGGATTATGTTGGATTAGATGAATATCTTCAAAAAATAAAAGGAGGTTGGACTGATGTTGACGTTATTATAACAATGCCTAGTGTTATGGGTAAATTAGGTCCTTTAGGTCGTGTTTTAGGACCAAGAGGTTTAATGCCAAACCCTAAAACAGGTACAGTAACTATGGATGTTGCAAAAGCGGTAAAAGAAGTTAAAGCAGGTAAGATTGATTTCAAGGTCGACAAAACAGGAATCGTTCACGCTGCTATCGGTAAGGCGTCTTTTGATGCTGATAAGATTGCTGACAATGCAAACGAATTAGTTCAAACACTTATTAAATTAAAGCCAACAGCAGCAAAAGGAACATACATAAAGAGTATCTTTATCTCTTCAACTATGAGTCCTAGTGTTCCTGTAGATGTAAAATCTGTATCATAAGGCAGTTAAAATGTATCAATCATGACTAGAGAAGAAAAATCACAAGTAATACAAGATTTAACAGCACAATTAGCAGATACAAGTACAATCTATTTAGCAGATATTTCTGGTTTAGATGCGTTAACTACAACGAACCTACGTAGGGCTTGTTTTAAAGCTAACGTAAAATTGGCTGTTGTGAAGAATACATTGTTAGAGAAGGCAATGGAAGCTTCTGATAAAGACTTCGGAGAATTACCTGGAGTATTAAAAGGAAACACTTCTTTAATGATTGCTGAAGCTGGTAATGCTCCTGCAAAAGTAATTAAAGAATTTAGAAAGAAATCTGATAAACCTTTATTAAAAGGAGCTTATGTTGAAGAGTCAGTTTACGTTGGAGATGACCAATTAGATGCTCTTGTTAACATCAAATCAAGAGAAGAGCTTATTGGAGATATCATCGGATTATTACAATCACCAGCGAAGAGTGTTGTTTCTGCATTACAATCAGGTGGAGGTAAATTATCTGGTATCTTAAAGACGTTATCAGAGAAATAATTAAGCGCACTAATAAACTATAATAAAAAATTTAAAACAATTTAAAATGGCAGATTTAAAAGAATTCGCAGAACAATTAGTTAACTTAACAGTAAAAGAGGTTAATGAATTAGCTGATATTTTAAAAGATGAGTATGGTATTGAGCCTGCGGCAGCAGCAGTAGCAGTAGCTGGACCTGCTACTGGTGGAGGAGATGCAGTAGAAGAGAAGACAGAATTTGACGTTATCTTAAAAGCAGCAGGAGGTTCTAAATTAGCAGTTGTGAAATTAGTTAAGGAATTAACTGGTTTAGGATTAAAAGAAGCTAAAGGAATCGTAGATAGCGCTCCAGCACCAATTAAAGAAGGTGTTTCTAAAGATGAGGCTGAGGGTCTTAAAAAATCTTTAGAAGAAGCAGGAGCTGAAGTAGAGTTAAAGTAATATAACTCCCCACAAGAAAGTGGGATAACAAAATAAAGGTTTAGGTGCTAGAGCGTTTTGCTTTAGTCCTAAACCATTTTGTGTATATATTTGTTCTTATAAATTCACAATTGTTTTTGTGTTTTTTTAAACTTCTTTAAATTGATTATTAAAAATTTAAATTTTCAATTTAGAGTGGGTAAAATTGCAAGGAAAACTATAAAAGTTTTTTAATAAAATATTTTTAATTAAAAATAGATACTCTTTTGGCAACGATAAACACTACTGAAAGAATCAATTTCGCTTCATCACGTATTGGATCAGATTATCCGGATTTTCTGGATATCCAAATTAAGTCTTTCCAAGATTTTTTCCAATTACAAACAAAAGCTGAGGAGCGAGGTGAAGAGGGTTTGTATAAGACCTTCATGGATAATTTTCCAATTACTGATACTAGAAACCAATTCGTACTAGAATTTTTAGATTATTTTGTTGATCCACCTAGATATAGCATTCAAGAATGTATTGAAAGAGGATTAACATACAGTGTTCCATTAAAAGCAAGACTTAAGTTATACTGTACAGACCCTGAACATGAAGATTTTGAAACCATTGTTCAAGATGTGTATTTAGGTACGATTCCTTATATGTCTGGCTCAGGAACATTTATTATTAATGGTGCAGAGCGAGTTGTCGTATCACAATTACACCGTTCACCAGGAGTGTTTTTTGGGCAGTCTTTCCATGCAAATGGAACTAAATTATATTCTGCGAGAGTGATTCCGTTCAAGGGTTCATGGATTGAATTTGCAACAGATATTAATCAAGTAATGTATGCTTACATTGACAGAAAGAAGAAGTTACCTGTAACTACTTTATTCCGTGCGATAGGATTTGAAAGAGATAAGGATATACTTGAGATTTTTGATTTAGCTGAAGAGATTAAGGTTTCTAAGGCTGGGTTAAAAAAAGTATTAGGTAGAAAATTAGCTGCGAGAGTATTAAAGACATGGCATGAAGATTTCGTAGATGAAGATACTGGTGAAGTTGTATCTATCGAGCGTAACGAAATTATTTTTGATCGCGATACAATTTTAGAAAAGGAACATGTTGATGAGATTATAGAAAGCGGTGCTAAAACAATTTTACTTCACAAAGAAGATCACCAAATGGGTGATTATGCTATCATCCACAATACATTACAAAAAGATCCTACAAACTCAGAAAAAGAGGCTGTTGAACATATTTATCGTCAATTACGTAATGCTGAACCGCCAGATGAAGAGACTGCAAGAGGTATTATTGATAAATTATTCTTTTCAGAACAACGTTATAATTTAGGTGAAGTTGGTCGTTTTAGAATGAATACTAAACTTCAGTTAAATGAAGATATAGATCAGAAAGTATTGACGAAGAATGATATCATTACTATTGTTAAATACCTAATCGAGTTGATTAACTCAAAGGCGGAAGTGGATGATATTGATCACTTATCCAACCGTCGTGTACGAACTGTTGGAGAACAGCTAGCTGGCCAGTTTGGTGTAGGTTTAGCACGTATGGCCCGTACAATTCGAGAACGTATGAATGTTCGTGACAATGAGGTGTTCACTCCAATCGACTTGATTAACGCAAAGACGTTATCTTCGGTGATTAATTCATTCTTTGGAACCAACCAGTTATCTCAGTTTATGGATCAGACGAATCCATTAGCGGAGATTACACATAAACGTCGTTTATCAGCATTAGGTCCAGGTGGTTTATCAAGAGAAAGAGCAGGATTTGAGGTGCGTGATGTTCATTATACACATTACGGTCGTTTATGTCCAATCGAAACCCCAGAGGGACCAAACATTGGACTGATTTCTTCTTTAGCAGTTTATGCTAAAGTAAATAATATGGGATTCATCGAAACTCCGTACAAAAAGGTTGAAGAAGGTCAAGTTTTATCTGAGGAACCTGTTTATTTGAGTGCAGAGGAGGAAGAAGGAATGAAATTTGCTCAATCAAATATCGAGGTAAAAACAGATGGAACAATCGATAGAGAAAAGGTCATTGCTAGAGAAGAAGGAGATTTCCCTGTTGTAACGCCAAATGTAGTTAATTACATGGATGTTGCACCTAATCAGATCGCTTCAATTTCTGCATCACTAATCCCGTTTTTAGAACATGATGATGCCAACCGTGCATTAATGGGATCGAATATGATGCGTCAGGCAGTGCCATTATTAAGACCTGAATCGCCAATTGTAGGAACTGGATTGGAGCGCAGAGTAGCTAAAGATTCACGTATTTTAATAAACGCTGAAGGAGACGGAGTTGTAGAGTATGTTGATGCCAATATGATTACCATCAAGTATGATAGAACTGAAGAAGAGCGTTTAGTTAGTTTCGATCCGGATGATAAATCTTACAACTTAATTAAGTTTAGAAAAACAAATCAAGGAACTAATATCAACTTAAAGCCTATTGTTAGAAAAGGAGATAGAGTTGAAGAAGGTCAGGTTCTTTGTGAAGGATATGCAACACAACAAGGGGAGTTAGCTTTAGGTAGAAATATGAAAGTGGCCTTCATGCCTTGGAAAGGATATAACTTTGAGGATGCAATTGTAATTTCTGAAAAAGTTGTACGTGAAGATATATTTACTTCTATACATATTGATGAGTATTCTTTAGATGTTCGTGATACTAAATTAGGAGCTGAAGAATTAACAAATGATATTCCAAACGTTTCAGAAGAGGCTACTAAAGACTTAGATGAAAATGGAATGATTCGTATTGGAGCTGAAGTTAAACCTGGAGATATTTTAATTGGTAAGATCACACCAAAAGGTGAATCTGATCCAACTCCAGAAGAAAAATTATTAAGAGCAATCTTTGGAGACAAAGCTGGAGATGTAAAAGATGCGTCTTTAAAAGCGTCACCTTCATTAAAAGGTGTTGTAATTAACAAAAAATTATTTAGAAGAGCGGTTAAAGACAAAAATAAAAGAGCAAGAGATAAAGAAGCTGTGGCTACTTTAGAAGCATCGTTTGTATCTAAGTTTGAGGATTTAAAAGATCATCTAATAGACAAGTTATTCGGATTAGTAACAGGAAAGACCTCTCAAGGAATCCATAATGATTTGGGAGAAGAAGTTTTACCAAAAGGGAAGAAGTTCACTCAGAAAATGTTAAATTCAGTTGATGACTTTACCCATTTAAGTGGAACTTGGACTACCGATAAAGACTTGAATAAACTAGTTGGAGAGTTAATTCACAACTACAAAATTAAAGTTAACGACTTACAAGGTGTTTTACGTCGTGAGAAGTTCACTATTTCTGTAGGGGATGAATTACCAGCAGGTATTTTAAAGTTAGCTAAGATTTATATTGCTAAAAAGCGCAAGCTTAAAGTAGGAGATAAAATGGCAGGACGTCACGGTAACAAGGGTATTGTTGCAAGAATTGTTCGTCAAGAAGATATGCCATTCTTAGAAGATGGAACTCCAGTTGATATCGTGTTAAATCCACTAGGGGTACCATCGCGTATGAACATCGGTCAGATTTATGAAACTGTTCTTGGATGGGCAGGACAAAAATTAAATCAGAAGTATGCTACACCAATTTTTGATGGAGCGTCTTTAGATGAGATTAATAAATTAACGGATGAGGCAAGTATCCCAAGGTTCGGTCATACATACTTATATGATGGAGGAACCGGTGAGCGTTTTGATCAACCAGCAACCGTAGGTGTTATTTATATGATTAAGTTAGGACACATGATTGAAGATAAGATGCATGCTCGTTCTATTGGACCTTATTCATTGATTACACAGCAACCATTAGGAGGTAAAGCACAGTTTGGTGGTCAGCGTTTTGGAGAAATGGAAGTATGGGCACTTGAAGCCTATGGTGCGTCTAGTATTTTACGTGAAATCTTAACGATAAAATCAGATGATGTATTAGGTAGAGCGAAGGCCTACGAAAGCATTGTAAAAGGTGAATCAATGCCAGAACCTGGATTACCAGAATCATTTAATGTATTAATGCATGAACTGAAAGGTTTAGGATTGGACGTTAAGTTAGAAGAGTAAAAAAGATAATCAAGATTGATAATTTTTTGTCAATCTTGATTTCAGTGTTTATATAATTTTATAAGTTAAGCTACATTGCTTAAAGCATTTTGCAAATATTATGGCAAGAAAAAACGAAAAATACACTGTTAAGAAGTTTAACAAAATTTCAATTGGTTTAGCTTCTCCAGAGTCTATTTTAGAAGCATCTAGAGGAGAGGTTTTAAAACCAGAAACAATTAACTACCGTACGCACAAACCAGAGAGAGATGGACTATTCTGTGAAAGAATTTTTGGTCCTGTTAAAGATTATGAGTGTGCATGTGGTAAATACAAAAGAATTCGATATAAAGGGATTGTTTGTGATCGATGTGGTGTTGAAGTAACGGAGAAAAAAGTTCGTAGAGATAGAGTTGGTCATATTAATCTAGTAGTACCAGTTGCGCATATTTGGTATTTCAGATCATTACCTAACAAGATGGGATATTTATTAGGATTACCATCAAAAAAGTTAGATATGATCATCTATTATGAGCGTTACGTTGTGATCCAACCAGGTATCGCAAAAAATGCTGAAGGTGAACCATTACAAAAACTCGATTTCTTAACCGAGGAAGAGTACTTAGATATAGCTGATTCTTTACCACAGGATAATCAATATCTAGAAGATTCAGACCCGAATAAGTTTATTGCTAAAATGGGAGCTGAGTGTTTAATAGACTTATTAGCGCGTATCGATTTAGATGAGTTATCTTATCAATTAAGGCACAAAGCAAATACTGAAACGTCGAAGCAACGTAAGAATGAAGCGTTAAAAAGATTAAACGTAGTAGAAGCATTTAGAGAGTCTCAAAAAAATAGAGAAAATAACCCAGAGTGGATGATTATGAAGGTAGTTCCTGTCATTCCACCAGAATTACGTCCATTAGTTCCATTGGATGGAGGGCGCTTCGCTACTTCTGATTTAAATGATTTATATCGACGTGTAATTATTCGTAACAATCGTTTAAAGAGATTAATGGAGATTAAAGCTCCTGAAGTAATTTTGCGTAATGAAAAACGTATGTTACAAGAATCTGTAGATTCATTGTTTGATAACACACGTAAGTCATCAGCTGTAAAAACAGAATCTAACAGACCATTAAAGTCTTTATCTGATAGTTTAAAAGGTAAACAAGGGCGTTTCCGTCAAAACTTATTAGGTAAGCGTGTGGATTATTCCGCTCGTTCTGTAATTGTTGTTGGACCAGAATTAAAATTATATGAATGTGGATTGCCAAAAGATATGGCAGCTGAATTATATAAGCCTTTCGTAATTCGTAAGTTAATCGAAAGAGGTATTGTAAAGACGGTTAAATCTGCAAAGAAAATTATAGATAGAAAAGAGCCTGTAGTTTGGGATATTCTTGAAAATGTAATCAAAGGTCACCCAGTATTATTAAACCGTGCCCCTACGTTACACCGTTTAGGAATTCAAGCATTCCAACCTAAATTAATCGAAGGAAAGGCAATTCGTCTTCACCCATTAGTGTGTACGGCATTTAACGCCGATTTCGATGGGGATCAGATGGCGGTACATTTACCTTTAGGACCAGAGGCTATTTTAGAAGCACAACTTTTAATGTTGGCTTCACATAATATCTTAAACCCTGCGAACGGTGCGCCAATTACAGTACCATCTCAGGATATGGTATTAGGTCTTTACTACATGACAAAAGAGCGTAAGTCTACTCCAGAATTAGTGATCAAAGGAGAAGGTTTAACTTTCTACTCACCTGAAGAAGTGACAATTGCTTTCAATGAAGGTAAGGTAGACTTAAATGCTGGAATTAAAGTTCGTACTCAAGATGTTGAAAATGGAGAACGAATTACGAAGATTATTCAAACAACAGTAGGTAGAGTATTATTTAACGAAGTTGTTCCTGAAGCAGCTGGATATATCAATGAAGTATTAACGAAGAAATCGTTAAGAGGAATTATCGGTAATATCTTAAAAGTTACGGATATTCCAGCAGTTGGTAGATTCTTAGATGCTATTAAAGGAATGGGATATAAGTTTGCTTTCCAAGGAGGTTTGTCATTCTCATTAGGAGATATTATTATTCCTGAAGAAAAGCATACAATGATTGCTGAAGCTAATAAAGAAGTTGATGGCATCGTTATGAACTATAACATGGGTATGTTAACTCAAAAAGAACGTTATAATCAGGTAATTGATGTTTGGGGTTCTACGAACAACAGATTAACAGAATTATCTATGAAGCGTTTACGTGAGGATCAACAAGGATTTAACTCTGTATTTATGATGTTAGATTCTGGAGCCCGTGGATCGAAAGAACAGATTCGTCAGTTAACTGGTATGCGTGGATTAATGGCAAAGCCTAAAAAATCTACAGCTGGTGGTGGAGAGATTATTGAAAACCCGATTCTTTCTAACTTTAAAGAAGGTCTTTCAATTTTAGAATACTTTATTTCTACGCACGGTGCGCGTAAAGGATTAGCTGATACCGCATTAAAAACCGCCGATGCTGGTTACCTAACTCGTCGTTTAGTAGATGTATCTCAAGATGTTATTGTTAATGAAGAGGATTGTGGTACGTTAAGAGGGTTAGAAATTACTCCATTAAAGAAAAATGATGAAATCGTTGAATCTTTAGCAGATAGAATTGAAGGTAGAGTTTCATTACACGATGTATATCACCCAACTTCTGATGAAGTATTAGTTAAAGCTGGAGAATTAATTACTTACGCTTTAGCTTCTAAAGTACAGGAATCAGGAATTGATAGAGTGGAGGTTCGTTCTCCATTAACTTGTGAGTCTAAACGAGGTATTTGTGCTCAATGTTATGGTAAGAGTTTATCTACTGCCAAAAAGGTTCAAAGAGGTGAAGCTGTTGGTGTAATTGCTGCACAATCTATTGGAGAGCCTGGTACCCAGTTAACATTACGTACATTCCACGTTGGAGGGGTTGCAGGAAACATTTCAGAAGACAATAAGTTAATCGCTAAGTTTGATGGTAATGTTAAGATTGAAGATTTAAGAACTGTTCGCGGTAAAGATACTAACGGAGAAGAAGTTGATATTGTAATTTCTCGAACTGCTGAAATCAAAGTATTAGATAAGAAAACTGGAATTACTTTAAGTACGAACAACATTCCTTACGGATCGATTATTTTTGAAAAAGATAGAAAATCGATTAAGAAAGGTGACGCTGTATGTCAGTGGGATCCATTCAATGGAGTGATTGTTTCAGAGTTTGGAGGAAAAGTTAAGTTTGACAATTTAGAACAAGGTATTAACTACTCTGTTGAAGTTGATGAACAAACAGGTTTCCAAGAAAAAGTAATTACTGATTCTAAGAATAAAAAAATCATTCCATCTTTAATTATTGAAGATGCTGATGGTAACGCCTTACGTTCATACAGTTTACCAGTAGGTGCTCACTTAATGATAGACAATGGCGACAAAGTAGATGAAGGTCAAACCTTAGTTAAGATTCCTCGTAAGTCTGGAAAGGCTGGGGATATTACGGGAGGTTTACCTCGTGTAACGGAATTATTCGAAGCACGTAATCCTTCTAACCCTGCGGTTGTTGCTGAAATTGATGGTGTTGTTTCTTTCGGAAAAATTAAGCGTGGTAACCGTGAAATTATCGTAGAATCAAAAACTGGAGATGTTAAGAAATACTTAGTGAAGTTGTCGAACCAGATCCTAGTTCAAGAGAATGATTTTATCAAAGCAGGTATGCCATTATCAGACGGAGCTACAACTCCTGCTGATATCTTAAGAATTAAAGGGCCTTCTGCTGTACAAGAGTATTTAGTAAATGAAATTCAAGAAGTTTACCGTTTACAAGGAGTGAAAATTAACGATAAGCACTTTGAGGTGGTCGTACGTCAAATGATGCGTAAGGTTAAGATTATTGACTCAGGAGATACATTATTCTTAGAAAATCAATTAGCTCATAAGAATGATTTCATCGAAGAAAACGACAAGATCTACGGAATGAAAGTAGTTGAAAATGCTGGAGATTCTGAAAACTTAAGAGAAGGTCAGTTAGTTACTTCTCGTCAGTTAAGAGATGAAAATTCAATTTTACGTAGACAAGATAAAGAGTTAGTAGTAGCAAGAGATGCACAACCTGCGACAGCAGAGCAAGTATTACAAGGTATTACTAGAGCATCTTTACAAACGAAGTCATTTATCTCTGCAGCTTCTTTCCAGGAAACTACGAAAGTATTAAACGAGGCAGCCGTTAATGGTAAGATTGACACTCTTGAAGGATTAAAAGAAAATGTAATTGTAGGTAAGCGTATACCAGCTGGAACTGGTCTTAGAACTTACGAGAACATCATCGTTGGTCCAAAAGAAGAGATAGAAAAAAGTTTATAATATTCAATTTAAAAAGACCTCAAATCGAGGTCTTTTTAGTTTATAATATATTGAAATGGAAGAAAATAAAGACCCACAAATAAATATTGAATTAGATCAAGATGTTGCAGAAGGAACATATTCTAATTTAGCAATTATCAATCACTCTGTTTCGGAGTTTATAGTTGATTTTATTAATATAATGCCTGGTGTACCTAAGGCTAAAGTAAAATCAAGAATTATTTTAACGCCACAACATGCGAAACGTTTAACAAAAGCTTTAGCCGATAATGTTAGAAAATTTGAGCAAGTGCATGGAGAAATTAAAGATTACGACCAACCACCAATTCCAATGAATTTTGGCGGCACAACAGGTGAAGCTTAAAAATTACAAACCGAAACAAATTTGTTTCGGTTTTTTATTTATCTATTTTTATCAACCAAATATAAATCAATAATGAAATTTACAAACATAATTAAGCAGGTTGCTTTATCATTGTTATTAATGAATACAGCTTGTAAAACTGATCAGAAAGATGTACTACTGAGTGCCGAGGAAATTCAAAGGGAATCGGCGAAAGTAAATGCCTTTTTTGAAAAGCAATTTCAACAGTCATTAGACTCGAAGCCTATGTATCAAACATATTTAGGAATTAAAAAAGATGCCGATAAATGGGACGATTTGTCTGATGCTTTTTTGGATAAAGAACTAGCTTTAACGAAAGAGGCGCTAAATTGGATTAATGATTCAGTCAATATCCAAGCTTTAGATAAGAGTACAAAGCTAAGTTACGATTTGTTCAAACAAAACTTAGAGAACACAATTGCTGATGATACATACAGATTGTACACTTACCCTGTAAATCAAATGCATGGAGCTCAGGCTGAAATTCCTGCATTTTTAATTAACATGCATCAAATTTCTGATAAGAAGGATGCTGAAAATTATATCAGTAGATTGAAAGGAATCAAACCCATGTTTGAGGAATTATCAGAAAATCTAAAGAAAAGACAAAAAGCTGGAATTATGATTCCTAAGTTCGTTTTTGCAAAAGTTTTAGAGGATTCTAGAAATTTGATTAAAGGTCAACCATTTGATACATCAAACAAAAAAAGTACGTTGCTAAATGATTTTAAATCGAAAATATCAAAATTAGAAATTAGTGAAGACGGGAAAAATCAATTAATTGACTCTGCTAAAAAAGCTTTAAAAAATCATGTTTTAGCAGGTTATACAACTTTAATTAACACCTTAGAGGAACAAGAAAAAGTTGCTTCAACTGATGATGGTGCTTGGAAATTTGCAAATGGTGAAGCGTTTTATAATAATGCGTTACAAAGAACAACAACTACTAATTTAACTGCAGAAGAAATACATAAGATAGGTTTAGCTGAAGTTGAAAGAATTCATGGTGACATGAAAGAAATCATGAATAAAGTTGATTTTAAAGGTTCTCTACAAGAGTTTTTTCAATTTATGAAAACTGATAAGCAATTCTATTTTGGGGCAACTGAAGAAGGTAGAAAGGAATATATGGATAAAGCCGCTGAGATTATTAATACAATGAAGGGTCGTTTAGATGAATTGTTTATCACCAAACCCAAAGCTGATTTACAGGTAAAAGCTGTAGAAGCGTTTAGAGAAAAGTCTGCAGGAAAAGCGTTTTACCAACAACCTGCTATAGACGGATCCAGACCAGGAACTTATTATGCAAATATGTATGACATGGCTAGTATGCCTTCTTATCAAATGGAAGCATTAGCATATCATGAAGGAATTCCTGGGCATCATATGCAAATTGCAATTGCTCAAGAATTAAAGGATATACCGATGTTTAGAAAATTTGGTCGTTATACAGCATATGTTGAAGGTTGGGGATTATACTCAGAGTTTATTCCTAAAGAAATGGGGTTCTATTCTGATCCATATTCTGATTTTGGAAGATTAGCAATGGAATTGTGGAGAGCATGTCGTTTAGTTGTAGATACTGGAATTCACGCTAATAAATGGACAAGAGAAGAAGGAATTAAATACTACACCGACAACACACCAAATGCCGAAGCCGACGCTATTAAAATGGTTGAGCGCCATATTGTGATGCCAGGTCAAGCAACAGCTTACAAAATTGGAATGATTAAAATTATTGAACTACGAGAAAAGGCTAAAAAAGTCTTAGGTGAAAAGTTTGATATTAGAAAATTTCATGATGTTGTTTTAACAAATGGGCCTTTACCATTGGATATACTAGAGAATTTAGTTGATGAGTATATTGCTTCTATGAGTTAGAAACCGCTAAATTGATGATTAGAGCGCAATCCCTTTAATGTAAATAAGAATTATACTGAAACGACTAATGATTTTAGCTTTATATTAGGTAGTTTTGATTTTTTTTATGGCAAGTTCCTTTCTAGGATTGTATGTTAGGACTTTAAGTCGCATAGTTTATAAATATTTTGCTTTTGAGGTGTCATCCGGTAAAATAATTAGAAGAATTATTAATCATAACAGCTGGTTTGAAGGTTAGATTGATACAAAGGTTTAAATTGATCATAAAATTAAAATTATGAAATTATTGGTATATCCTTTATTTATATATTTAATCTATTATAGGTTTAAAAATTATAGATCTTCTTTTAACGATCATAGTTATAAGATTAATTTAAATGAACAATATTTTCTATTGATAGATAGAAATTTTCTTTCTCATTTCATTGGTAATATAGGATTGTTATATGGTTATGATGCTTTGAACGTTTTCGGGATTACATTGGGTCTCATACTTTTTATTTCCGAATTTAAGTTAATTTCTAAAGTATTTTTTTAACGCTAATGAATCAATAACTTATGATGATAATGGTAATATGATATCCGATGCTAATAAGCAGATAACAAGTGTTTTATATAATCACTTGAATATGCCAACAGAGATTAAGTTTAATAACTCGAATACTAAAAAGATTAATTATACTTATGATGCTACTGGTGTAAAGCTTAGAAAGACAACAAATAATAACGGAGCAATTACAACTACAGATTATGCAGGAAGTTTTGTTTATGAAAACAATACATTTAAACAGCTTAGTCAACCTGAAGGTTATGTAAGATATAGTAGTTCAAGTGGATTTGATTATGTGTATCAATATAGAGACATATGGAGAAATACTAGAATTACGTATTCAGATGTCAATAAAGATGGTGTAATTACTCCAAGTACTGAAATCTTACGAGAGCAGAATTATTATCCTTTTGGTTTAGAGCATCGAGGATATAACACCAATATTATAGGTGTTAAGAATAATTTAAAGCAATATCAAGGTCAAGAATTTACAGAGGATTTAGATTTAAACACTCATGAATGGAGATATAGGGTTTCTGACCCAGCAATTGGAAGGTTTTGGCAAATAGATCCATTGGCGGAAAAATATACTTATAATTCTGTATACGCTTTTCAAGAAAACAAATTAGGTTCTGGAATTGAATTAGAAGGTTTAGAGAACCTTACTTGGGAACAGCAGCAATCCCTTACTTGGGAACAGCAGCAATACCTTCAAATGAGTAAAGAAGGTCAAGGACTTTTGGCTTCTATAGGTTCGTATGTGGATAAATTTTTTGCTAGTTTTACAGTTACAACTACAGAAGAAACAGGTAGTAAAGAGACACCAGTTACTATTACTAATGTTGAAACAACCACTGTTTCACCTAATTTAGAGGACTTTTTTATGAATGGTATGAGACCTAGTTCTGATGGTACAATAATTGTTACAAACACCCCTATGGTAAAAGTAGATAAGTCTTCAACTAAAACAGTTAGTACCAAAGTGGTCAAAGAAGAAGTAAAGTTAAAAGGACCAGCGAAAGCTACGGGTGATGTTAAAGTTTCAACAAATTTAGAAACAGGAGAAACTTCCGTAACTGGAAAAGTAAGCTTAGTTGTAAGCGCGGGAGATAATAAAGCGGGTTTATTTGCGTCTACTAAAAGCTCTTCTAATGGCAGTGTTAATGTAAAAGGTGGTGTAGAAGCGAGTGTTAAGGTTGATAAAAAAACTACTTTAGGTTTTACACTTGGTATATCTCATACCGTTTTAGAAAATGAATAGTTATTTAATAATTTAATCAATAAAGACCTTTATATAAAGGTCTTTATTGATTTTTAATAGACTAATTATTGCTACTGATATCATATTTATCTTTTAATATTAATAAAAAGATGAATAGTAAAATTAAAGAATAGGGCTGGAATTTTATTCCAAGAATGTTAATACTTAGAATAGAGGGGGTAAAAGCAATTAATCCAAGAGTTCCAAGAATCAATATACCTCCCATAATATATTCATAAACTTTTCTACTAAAAAATAAGCTTACTAATGAAATTAAGATTAAAAAAAAGCCCAAATAGTGAGGTAAGGTAAAAATAACATTTGATGTTAATACTTTTATTACAGAGTATAATATTGTTGCTATGATGATAATTAATGGTATAAACTCTTTGAGGTTTTTTATTTTCATTTTGTCTTTAATATTAATGGAACAAATTACTTTAGGATAGCTTGTGTTTTGTGATTTTTATTTATAAGCTTGTTGTGTTTTGTAATCTCTAATAACAGAATCAATAATAGAAAATAAGTGAGTTTTAAACTCACTAGACATCTCTTCAATAGCTTGTAAACGTTGTAATGTTTTTTTATCGAAAGAAGCATTTATACCTTCGCCAACTAAGTAATCAAGCGATACACCAAAAGCATCAGCAATTTTTTTAGCAGCATCTACAGACGGAATTGCAATCCCTCTTTCATACTTACTAATCATCTCACGAGAAACTTTACTCTCGTTCGCTAAATCTGTTTGCGACCAACTTTTTTCTTTTCTAAGGTTAGCTATAATTACTGCTATTTTATCCACTATAAGCCTGTTTTGCGTACAATAATACTGTAAAAGCACAAATATATGTAATTAATAGACGTAATTAAAACTTAAAAGACTTGCGAAAATTGGAAATAAAATCTACATTTGCGTCTAATAAGACCAATAAAATATTTTTAACAATGTTTAATACTTCCAATCCAAATAACTACAGTTACGAAACAAAACACTTAGAAATCCATGTTTTAGGAGGTTTAAAGATTAATAAGTTAGAGAGTTTACGAGTAACGGTATCGGTACAAAAAGTAAAATCACAAAATATTATCCGTCATAATATTGATTTATACAATGATACACAGTTAGAAAAGTTTGTACGAAGAATAGCAGAACAGTTAGAAATAGGAATCAATATTGTTCGTAAAACACTACAAGAATTAACGAAAGAGTTAGAGAATTACCGCTTCATATTATTAGATAAACAAGCAGAAGAAGGAAAGTCAAAATATAAAACCCTAAATGCTACAGAAGAGAAAACTGCTATCGATTTTTTAAAAAAGGGAAAGTTGCTAAGTAGAACAAATGAGTACATTGGTAAGAGTGGAGTTATTGGTGAAATCAATAATCGCTTACTGATGTATCTCATTTTTACGAGCAGAAAAACAAACAATCCGTTACACTGTATAAGTTTAGGAAGTAGTGGAGTCGGAAAAACTCATTTACAAAGTAAGGTTGCGGAATTGATACCCGAAGAAGATAAAGTAGAAATTACTGTTCTCTCAGCAAATGCATTTTATTACTTCAATCGTACCGAATTACAATACAAGTTGATTTTAATCGAAGATTTAGACGGAGCAGAATCGGTGTTATATCCATTAAGAGAATTACAATCTAAAAAGAGAATTACTAAAACGGTTGTACACAAGGATAGTAAAGGAACTACCAAAACAATCCATTTAACGGTTGAAGGTCCTGTTAGTGTTGCAGGCTGTACTACACAGGAATCTATTTATGAAGATAATAGCAATCGTAGTTTTTTACTCTACATCGATGAAAGTGAAGAACAGGATAATAGAATTATGGAATATCAAAGATTAGTAAGTGCAGGAAAGTTAAATGAAGAAGAGCAACACAAAGCTGCTGAGTTACTAAAAGACGTGCAGAGAGTACTAAAACCAATTAAAGTTATCAATCCTTTTGCAGAACACTTAACACTTCCGAAATCAGTTTTTAAACCGAGACGTACCAACTCTCACTACTTACAATTTATAGAAGCAATTACATTTTATAAACAATATCAAAGAGAGAAGCTATACAATAAAGAAACAGGAGAAGAATATATCGAAACTACAATAGAAGATATAGAAGAAGCAAACGAGATAATTACAGAAGTATTATTACGAAAATCTGATACTATAACGGGAGCTTGTAGAAATTACTTAGAGAAGTTAAAAAGGTATTTATATATCGAAAACCAAACTACGTATACAAGTACAGAAATTAGAAGAAATCTAAGAGTAAAAGAAACGACACTAAGAAGATATCATAAACAATTATTAGACGAAGGATATATTAGAAAAGTAAAAGGTAAAAAAGGGCAAATGTATCATTATGAAATTACTGATTTACAAGAATATACAAATCTAAAAGAGCAAATAAGTACCGTATTACAAAACTGTGTTAGTCACATCAACCTCGCTACTTCGCCATAGGTTCGCCACTACTTAATAGCGAACTTAAAAATATAATAATCAAATAATTATATCACTTCGTTTAGGAATCTAAAAAAGGATAAAAGGCATGAAAAAATTAAAGTTAACAAATCATAGCTATAAGGTAGTATTACAAAGTTTTAAAGAATGGTTATCTATCTTAGGTTACAGCACTAGTACAATTTATCACTCACCTATTTACTTACAAGAATTTTTTTATTGGTTAGAAAGTAAAAGTATTAATGATATAAGAAGCATAAGAAGAGAAGATATTACAAATTATTATAGCTACTTAAAACAAAGACCTAATGAGAGTTATGGAGGAGCATTAAGTAAAGCAAGTTTAAATAGTCATATTGGAGCATTAAAACAACTTAATGAGTATTTAAAGAAACATCAAAGTAAAGGACTATCAATACACTTACGTTTTGAAAAAACAGAAAAGTTATGTAGTACAGATATTGTTACGCAATCCGAAATAAAAGAACTTTTTAAAGCAACGGCATATAGCAGTAGAGTAGAACATATATGTTTGCGAGATAAAGCAATGTTAGTGGTGTTGTATAGTTGTGGATTAAGAAGGAATGAAGCAGTACAATTAAACTTAAATGATGTGCTTTTTGATAAAGAACGAATCTTAGTAAGAAAAGGTAAAAATTATAAAGAGCGTTATGTACCATTAAATTTGTATAACCTGGATATTTTAGAACAGTACATTTACGAATCTCGTCCACAGTTCTATAACTCAAAAGCTCATGAAGCTTTATTTATCAATCAGCAAGGAGGTAGAATGGGAGGACAAAGCTTTAAACTTCGTTTAAGAGCAATATTAAAAGCAACTAATAATAAAGAATTACAGGAAAAGAAAATCACACCGCATAAATTACGTCACAGTATCGCTACTCATTTATTAGAACAAGGTGCAGCTATAGAATCTGTTAGTCAGTTCTTAGGTCATGGTTCTTTAGAATCTACTCAAGTGTACACACATTTATTAAAAGAAATTAGTATATGAATTTTAGAAAGTATTTAGAAGATAACAAGTATAGTAAATCAACAATAACAGTACATTTATTAAGAGTAAAAAGATACACAGATTGGTTAGAATGGTATGGTAAACATAGTGTAGAAATACAGTACAATGAGTTGTTACAATATGTGAAATATTTACAGGAAAAGAAGCAATATCAAAGAGCGTCAATCAATAATGAATTACGTGCAGTAAAACTGTATTACGATTATCTTATCGAGGAAAAACACACAATGTACAATCCAGCAGAAAATATAGTTATAAGAGGAAAGTATATTAAAGTTATAAAAGAAACACTAACAGAAGAAGAATTAGAAGATTTATATTATAGTTACAATATAGATCATCACGATACATTTTTTAAAGCTACCAAATTAAGAGATAAAGTAGTATTAGGTTTAATGTTGTTTCAAGGATTAACAGCAATAGAAATTTATAGTTTACAGGAATATCATTTACAATTACAAAAAGGTATTATAGAAATCCCAAGAACAAGAAGAAGCAATCCAAGAACTCACAAACTACAACCTTTACAAATGTTGACAATATTAGAGTATATAAATACAACAAGAAATTATTTAACCAATCGAATACAAACAAGTAATAATGAACAATTAATTTATGGAAGTAGTCATCAAATAAATGCTATCACAGGAAGAATTATAAAAAAGTTAAAAAGATATAATAATAAAGTTACTAGTTACTCACAACTAAGAAGTAGTATTATAATCAATTGGTTACAACATTATAATTTACGAAAAGTACAATACTTAGCAGGACATAGATATATTAGTTCTACAGAAAAATATGTACAAGATAATTTAGAGAAGCTACACGATATTGTAAATACGTATCATCCGATTAATTAACCAAGTGTTCTTCGCTTTTGCTCAGGGTTTAATGTTTTTTACTTCCGTTTACACTCTAGTAAAAACGGTTATAAGGTGTTCTCTTCACGCCAACTATTAAAAACATTTATTACTGTAATCTTCCGTAAACTCCAGTTCCAGTAAAAATATTTTTGCCATCACTTCTGTTCCGTTCACTCGCAACTACTCTTCTTTTTTAGTGTCACTATTTTTAATCAAAAATATCGCCACAAAAAAATAACCGTTGCTTCATTAAGGCTCGCCGCTTTTGCCTCACTCTACTGCGGTTTTTAAAGGAATTTAATATTGATTAGAAATTGGATTTTAAAAACCTTGTGGCACACAAATCGCAATGCGTTGCTTGCTATTATTTGTCTGTCAAGTTCGGCGCTCGCTGTAGCTTCGCCTTGGTTTTGCGTTGCACGCAGCTTGGCTGTAGGCACCATAACTTTTTACAAATCTGAATGAAAAACAAGTCATTTTAAAACCTTGGAATTATCCGCCGCATCATCCAAGCAAAACACCAAGTTTTTAAAACGTTTTACATCATAACTTAAAAGAGGTTGCTGAAGCTGTGGATTTAAGTTATGATTTAAAATGACTTGCTTTTAGAATCCAACATTTTACGAAGTAATGCAGAAACTTACCAAGTGCGCTGGCTGAAGCCGGCTATTTAACATAGTGGCGTTATAGTACAGAAATCCAAATGAATGTTAGTATAACAGCACATTATGTTACAATAGCTTGGGAATATCTAACGTAATTTTTTATTTTTACAAAAGGAAAGATTAATGAAGATAGAACGTTCATTTATATAAAAATTTGTTGTTGAGTATTAGAAAAATGCGACCGTTGTTAAAAAAAATGTGTAAAGTAAGACTACAATGGTAATATGATATCCGATGCTAATAAGCAGATAACAAGTGTTTTATATAATCACTTGAATATGCCAACAGAGATTAAGTTTAATAACTCGAATACTAAAAAGATTAATTATACTTATGATGCTACTGGTGTAAAGCTTAGAAAGACAACAAATAATAACGGAGCAATTACAACTACAGATTATGCAGGAAGTTTTGTTTATGAAAACAATACATTTAAACAGCTTAGTCAACCTGAAGGTTATGTAAGATATAGTAGTTCAAGTGGATTTGATTATGTGTATCAATATAGAGACATATGGAGAAATACTAGAATTACGTATTCAGATGTCAATAAAGATGGTGTAATTACTCCAAGTACTGAAATCTTACGAGAGCAGAATTATTATCCTTTTGGTTTAGAGCATCGAGGATATAACACCAATATTATAGGTGTTAAGAATAATTTAAAGCAATATCAAGGTCAAGAATTTACAGAGGATTTAGATTTAAACACTCATGAATGGAGATATAGGGTTTCTGACCCAGCAATTGGAAGGTTTTGGCAAATAGATCCATTGGCGGAAAAATATACTTATAATTCTGTATACGCTTTTCAAGAAAACAAATTAGGTTCTGGAATTGAATTAGAAGGTTTAGAGAACCTTACTTGGGAACAGCAGCAATCCCTTACTTGGGAACAGCAGCAATACCTTCAAATGAGTAAAGAAGGTCAAGGACTTTTGGCTTCTATAGGTTCGTATGTGGATAAATTTTTTGCTAGTTTTACAGTTACAACTACAGAAGAAACAGGTAGTAAAGAGACACCAGTTACTATTACTAATGTTGAAACAACCACTGTTTCACCTAATTTAGAGGACTTTTTTATGAATGGTATGAGACCTAGTTCTGATGGTACAATAATTGTTACAAACACCCCTATGGTAAAAGTAGATAAGTCTTCAACTAAAACAGTTAGTACCAAAGTGGTCAAAGAAGAAGTAAAGTTAAAAGGACCAGCGAAAGCTACGGGTGATGTTAAAGTTTCAACAAATTTAGAAACAGGAGAAACTTCCGTAACTGGAAAAGTAAGCTTAGTTGTAAGCGCGGGAGATAATAAAGCGGGTTTATTTGCGTCTACTAAAAGCTCTTCTAATGGCAGTGTTAATGTAAAAGGTGGTGTAGAAGCGAGTGTTAAGGTTGATAAAAAAACTACTTTAGGTTTTACACTTGGTATATCTCATACCGTTTTAGAAAATGAATAGTTATTTAATAATTTAATCAATAAAGACCTTTATATAAAGGTCTTTATTGATTTTTAATAGACTAATTATTGCTACTGATATCATATTTATCTTTTAATATTAATAAAAAGATGAATAGTAAAATTAAAGAATAGGGCTGGAATTTTATTCCAAGAATGTTAATACTTAGAATAGAGGGGGTAAAAGCAATTAATCCAAGAGTTCCAAGAATCAATATACCTCCCATAATATATTCATAAACTTTTCTACTAAAAAATAAGCTTACTAATGAAATTAAGATTAAAAAAAAGCCCAAATAGTGAGGTAAGGTAAAAATAACATTTGATGTTAATACTTTTATTACAGAGTATAATATTGTTGCTATGATGATAATTAATGGTATAAACTCTTTGAGGTTTTTTATTTTCATTTTGTCTTTAATATTAATGGAACAAATTACTTTAGGATAGCTTGTGTTTTGTGATTTTTATTTATAAGCTTGTTGTGTTTTGTAATCTCTAATAACAGAATCAATAATAGAAAATAAGTGAGTTTTAAACTCACTAGACATCTCTTCAATAGCTTGTAAACGTTGTAATGTTTTTTTATCGAAAGAAGCATTTATACCTTCGCCAACTAAGTAATCAAGCGATACACCAAAAGCATCAGCAATTTTTTTAGCAGCATCTACAGACGGAATTGCAATCCCTCTTTCATACTTACTAATCATCTCACGAGAAACTTTACTCTCGTTCGCTAAATCTGTTTGCGACCAACTTTTTTCTTTTCTAAGGTTAGCTATAATTACTGCTATTTTATCCACTATAAGCCTGTTTTGCGTACAATAATACTGTAAAAGCACAAATATATGTAATTAATAGACGTAATTAAAACTTAAAAGACTTGCGAAAATTGGAAATAAAATCTACATTTGCGTCTAATAAGACCAATAAAATATTTTTAACAATGTTTAATACTTCCAATCCAAATAACTACAGTTACGAAACAAAACACTTAGAAATCCATGTTTTAGGAGGTTTAAAGATTAATAAGTTAGAGAGTTTACGAGTAACGGTATCGGTACAAAAAGTAAAATCACAAAATATTATCCGTCATAATATTGATTTATACAATGATACACAGTTAGAAAAGTTTGTACGAAGAATAGCAGAACAGTTAGAAATAGGAATCAATATTGTTCGTAAAACACTACAAGAATTAACGAAAGAGTTAGAGAATTACCGCTTCATATTATTAGATAAACAAGCAGAAGAAGGAAAGTCAAAATATAAAACCCTAAATGCTACAGAAGAGAAAACTGCTATCGATTTTTTAAAAAAGGGAAAGTTGCTAAGTAGAACAAATGAGTACATTGGTAAGAGTGGAGTTATTGGTGAAATCAATAATCGCTTACTGATGTATCTCATTTTTACGAGCAGAAAAACAAACAATCCGTTACACTGTATAAGTTTAGGAAGTAGTGGAGTCGGAAAAACTCATTTACAAAGTAAGGTTGCGGAATTGATACCCGAAGAAGATAAAGTAGAAATTACTGTTCTCTCAGCAAATGCATTTTATTACTTCAATCGTACCGAATTACAATACAAGTTGATTTTAATCGAAGATTTAGACGGAGCAGAATCGGTGTTATATCCATTAAGAGAATTACAATCTAAAAAGAGAATTACTAAAACGGTTGTACACAAGGATAGTAAAGGAACTACCAAAACAATCCATTTAACGGTTGAAGGTCCTGTTAGTGTTGCAGGCTGTACTACACAGGAATCTATTTATGAAGATAATAGCAATCGTAGTTTTTTACTCTACATCGATGAAAGTGAAGAACAGGATAATAGAATTATGGAATATCAAAGATTAGTAAGTGCAGGAAAGTTAAATGAAGAAGAGCAACACAAAGCTGCTGAGTTACTAAAAGACGTGCAGAGAGTACTAAAACCAATTAAAGTTATCAATCCTTTTGCAGAACACTTAACACTTCCGAAATCAGTTTTTAAACCGAGACGTACCAACTCTCACTACTTACAATTTATAGAAGCAATTACATTTTATAAACAATATCAAAGAGAGAAGCTATACAATAAAGAAACAGGAGAAGAATATATCGAAACTACAATAGAAGATATAGAAGAAGCAAACGAGATAATTACAGAAGTATTATTACGAAAATCTGATACTATAACGGGAGCTTGTAGAAATTACTTAGAGAAGTTAAAAAGGTATTTATATATCGAAAACCAAACTACGTATACAAGTACAGAAATTAGAAGAAATCTAAGAGTAAAAGAAACGACACTAAGAAGATATCATAAACAATTATTAGACGAAGGATATATTAGAAAAGTAAAAGGTAAAAAAGGGCAAATGTATCATTATGAAATTACTGATTTACAAGAATATACAAATCTAAAAGAGCAAATAAGTACCGTATTACAAAACTGTGTTAGTCACATCAACCTCGCTACTTCGCCATAGGTTCGCCACTACTTAATAGCGAACTTAAAAATATAATAATCAAATAATTATATCACTTCGTTTAGGAATCTAAAAAAGGATAAAAGGCATGAAAAAATTAAAGTTAACAAATCATAGCTATAAGGTAGTATTACAAAGTTTTAAAGAATGGTTATCTATCTTAGGTTACAGCACTAGTACAATTTATCACTCACCTATTTACTTACAAGAATTTTTTTATTGGTTAGAAAGTAAAAGTATTAATGATATAAGAAGCATAAGAAGAGAAGATATTACAAATTATTATAGCTACTTAAAACAAAGACCTAATGAGAGTTATGGAGGAGCATTAAGTAAAGCAAGTTTAAATAGTCATATTGGAGCATTAAAACAACTTAATGAGTATTTAAAGAAACATCAAAGTAAAGGACTATCAATACACTTACGTTTTGAAAAAACAGAAAAGTTATGTAGTACAGATATTGTTACGCAATCCGAAATAAAAGAACTTTTTAAAGCAACGGCATATAGCAGTAGAGTAGAACATATATGTTTGCGAGATAAAGCAATGTTAGTGGTGTTGTATAGTTGTGGATTAAGAAGGAATGAAGCAGTACAATTAAACTTAAATGATGTGCTTTTTGATAAAGAACGAATCTTAGTAAGAAAAGGTAAAAATTATAAAGAGCGTTATGTACCATTAAATTTGTATAACCTGGATATTTTAGAACAGTACATTTACGAATCTCGTCCACAGTTCTATAACTCAAAAGCTCATGAAGCTTTATTTATCAATCAGCAAGGAGGTAGAATGGGAGGACAAAGCTTTAAACTTCGTTTAAGAGCAATATTAAAAGCAACTAATAATAAAGAATTACAGGAAAAGAAAATCACACCGCATAAATTACGTCACAGTATCGCTACTCATTTATTAGAACAAGGTGCAGCTATAGAATCTGTTAGTCAGTTCTTAGGTCATGGTTCTTTAGAATCTACTCAAGTGTACACACATTTATTAAAAGAAATTAGTATATGAATTTTAGAAAGTATTTAGAAGATAACAAGTATAGTAAATCAACAATAACAGTACATTTATTAAGAGTAAAAAGATACACAGATTGGTTAGAATGGTATGGTAAACATAGTGTAGAAATACAGTACAATGAGTTGTTACAATATGTGAAATATTTACAGGAAAAGAAGCAATATCAAAGAGCGTCAATCAATAATGAATTACGTGCAGTAAAACTGTATTACGATTATCTTATCGAGGAAAAACACACAATGTACAATCCAGCAGAAAATATAGTTATAAGAGGAAAGTATATTAAAGTTATAAAAGAAACACTAACAGAAGAAGAATTAGAAGATTTATATTATAGTTACAATATAGATCATCACGATACATTTTTTAAAGCTACCAAATTAAGAGATAAAGTAGTATTAGGTTTAATGTTGTTTCAAGGATTAACAGCAATAGAAATTTATAGTTTACAGGAATATCATTTACAATTACAAAAAGGTATTATAGAAATCCCAAGAACAAGAAGAAGCAATCCAAGAACTCACAAACTACAACCTTTACAAATGTTGACAATATTAGAGTATATAAATACAACAAGAAATTATTTAACCAATCGAATACAAACAAGTAATAATGAACAATTAATTTATGGAAGTAGTCATCAAATAAATGCTATCACAGGAAGAATTATAAAAAAGTTAAAAAGATATAATAATAAAGTTACTAGTTACTCACAACTAAGAAGTAGTATTATAATCAATTGGTTACAACATTATAATTTACGAAAAGTACAATACTTAGCAGGACATAGATATATTAGTTCTACAGAAAAATATGTACAAGATAATTTAGAGAAGCTACACGATATTGTAAATACGTATCATCCGATTAATTAACCAAGTGTTCTTCGCTTTTGCTCAGGGTTTAATGTTTTTTACTTCCGTTTACACTCTAGTAAAAACGGTTATAAGGTGTTCTCTTCACGCCAACTATTAAAAACATTTATTACTGTAATCTTCCGTAAACTCCAGTTCCAGTAAAAATATTTTTGCCATCACTTCTGTTCCGTTCACTCGCAACTACTCTTCTTTTTTAGTGTCACTATTTTTAATCAAAAATATCGCCACAAAAAAATAACCGTTGCTTCATTAAGGCTCGCCGCTTTTGCCTCACTCTACTGCGGTTTTTAAAGGAATTTAATATTGATTAGAAATTGGATTTTAAAAACCTTGTGGCACACAAATCGCAATGCGTTGCTTGCTATTATTTGTCTGTCAAGTTCGGCGCTCGCTGTAGCTTCGCCTTGGTTTTGCGTTGCACGCAGCTTGGCTGTAGGCACCATAACTTTTTACAAATCTGAATGAAAAACAAGTCATTTTAAAACCTTGGAATTATCCGCCGCATCATCCAAGCAAAACACCAAGTTTTTAAAACGTTTTACATCATAACTTAAAAGAGGTTGCTGAAGCTGTGGATTTAAGTTATGATTTAAAATGACTTGCTTTTAGAATCCAACATTTTACGAAGTAATGCAGAAACTTACCAAGTGCGCTGGCTGAAGCCGGCTATTTAACATAGTGGCGTTATAGTACAGAAATCCAAATGAATGTTAGTATAACAGCACATTATGTTACAATAGCTTGGGAATATCTAACGTAATTTTTTATTTTTACAAAAGGAAAGATTAATGAAGATAGAACGTTCATTTATATAAAAATTTGTTGTTGAGTATTAGAAAAATGCGACCGTTGTTAAAAAAAATGTGTAAAGTAAGACTACAATGGGAATATGATATCCGATGCTAATAGAGGTATCACTAGTATTGAATACAATCACTTAAACCTACCAACTAGAGTTACTATAGATTACGATGCGGAAGGATATATAGAGTATGTTTATGATGCTGCAGGAAGTAAATTATCTAAAAAAGTATATTCAGTAGATAATAATAATGTCCCTATTACTACCGATTACGCAGGTAATTATATCTATGAGAACGGAGCTTTACAATTCTTCAACCACGCAGAAGGTTACACACAACCTGCTATTGCGAGCGGTAGCGCGGCAATCTCATCATTTGAGTACGTTTACCAATACAAGGATCATTTAGGAAATATTCGTTTATCATATACTGATGTAAATGGTGATGGTGTAATTACTGCAAGTACAGAAATCATTGAAGAAAAGAATTACTATCCTTTTGGTCTACAACATGAAGGGTATAATAATGATTATTCTGGTATTGGGAATTCAATTGCGGAGAAGTTTAGTTTAAACGGAAAGGAATTAGAAGAAAGTTTAGGATTAAACTTACACGAAATGGATATGCGTCAATATGATGCTACTATTGCTAGATGGACTGGTATTGACCCTGTAACGCATCACAATTTTTCTACCTATAGCGCTTTTGATAACAACCCTGTGTTTTGGGCTGATCCTTCTGGTGCAGATAGTGAAACAGTTGAAGAATATTTTAATAGACAGGTAGCTATTGATGAAGGTAGAGAGTATAAGGGATCAAATGTAAATACTTCTGATATTGTTAATAAACAATTTAATAGTACAGAGGATGGAGGTCGTTCAAGAATTGATTATGAAGATGGAACATCTACATTTTTATCAGCCAGAGATGTGCAAGATATCTTTAAAGCTATAGTCGATAGATATAATTCTATTCTAAGAGATAAAATGTGGAATGAAGCTATTGACGAAAAATATAAAGGGAAAATAAATATTAATAATTATAAACAGATATACTCTCAATACAAGGATACAAAACGTAATTTTGCCGATATAGATAAAATGATAGGAAAGAAACCTTGGTCATCTTTCTATGGTTCAGTTGAACTTGATGAAAATAATGGTTTATTAAAGGTTGATTATGCTTTAAGAGGTGATATTATGGTTTTTTATGGTTTTGGCACAGGGTACCTAGACGGTTTCAGCATGGCTAGAGATGAAAATGGTGATCCTACTGGTCAAAATGTTTGGGAAACGGGTCAAGATACTATTACTAATTCAAATCCATGGGGAATTAAATTTACTAAAGCGGATATACCTACAATTAATAGGTTTTCTTTTAAAACTAATGAGTTAAGAATAAAATTTTGGAATGTTATGAAAAAGATTAAAGAAAATTTTAAAAAAACTTTAAAATAGTATGAAATTTAACACTTTATTAATTTTAATTATTGCGTTAAGTATTTTTTCTTGTAAAAAAAATGTTGAAGAAGGCTTTTATATTGAAAATGAATCTTCTAAAATTTACAGTTTTAAAAGAAATCATTTCATAATATATAACTTGATAGATTCAACATCAATAATTAAAAAGAATAGATTACTTTCAAAAGAGTATAGTATTATTGATTCCACTAATGATTCTATCCTTATTGTTAATTTTTTAGAGAATGGTAAATACTCTTATTTGAAAAAAATTAATTTTCACAATAATTTTGATTTTTCTTTAAATGAAAATTGGTTTATTAAATCAACAATAGTGTTAATCGTTTTTTTTATTATGAGAGTATTAACAATTTGTATAGTTCATATGAAACTGAAATGAATAAAGATTATTTAGAGAGTTTTAAATATGAATATAAAGGTCGTTTTTTTGATTTATTTCATGCTTATGAAGGATATTCAATTGTTATTCCTTTTAACTTGGATAAGAATAATTTTCACTTCCTAAATATTAACTTTGTTGATGATTCTTCTGAGATAGTTAGTTTTAATAGAATAAAAAGCACTAAGTTTGATGTTGATTTAATAGGTAAATGGAAAGCTCTTGATGATTACGAAATATTAAATTATAAAACTTACTTTTATTATAATTCTAATGGTGTAAATAATTTTGAATATACACGATCAAAGGATTCAATTTCTAAGTTTTTAGATTATAGAAATATTCAGTTTACAGAAGACTTTAGATTCATTAGAAATACAGATAATTCAATTATTAGTCAAAACATACTTATGAGCCCTTTCAAGAATAAAATTTTTATTGAAAACGATAGATTGGATTTTCAATATTTTAATATTATTTCAATTTCAAATGACTCGTTGAAAGTTAAATTATCTGTTCCTAATTTAACAATTAATTATGTAAGAGAAACTAGTAATGGATCAAATGAGCCCAGCTCCCGCCAGTTTGTAACTGGTGGCGAGTATGAGTAAGCAAAACACGCTATTTTAAAACCACAAAAAAAAGGTTTTATAGAGTAAATAATAATGCAAGAAGATGTACTTAGGTGCATCTTTTTGTTTTTAGAGGAGATTTTGAATGAGTTTTGTCCAATGATGTTTGTTAACCCCGATAGAGCGGATTTGTAATCCATGCAATAACTTAACTTTAAACTATTTACTATTTATAATGGCTCGGAAATCATTTCCGAGCTATCTTTTTTTAATTAGGTTGTCATTCTAGAGGAGTCGGGAATCTTATTTTTAGTAAGTTTTAATTAACTTTCATATCAAGTTTGTAATGTACTGCCGAAATTAAAGATTCCTTCGTCGTTTCGCTCCTCGGAATGACGTTTGTTTTTGTTCGTCATTGCGAGCCTAGCGAAGCAATCTCTTTAGGTTTACCCTCTTTTATCAATAATTTTGAGCGATACTGTTTCATGTAAATAATAATATATTGAAGGGAAAGATTCCTTCGTCGCTACGCTCCTCGGAATGACGGTTATTTATTCGTCATTGCGAGCTTTACGAAGCAATCTCTTTAAGTTAAGTCTTTGTTTTATCAATAATGTTGAGCGATATTGTTTCATATAAATAATTATATTTTGATTAGAAAAGTTCCTTCGTCGTTTCGCTACTCGGAATGACGGTTATTTATTCGTCATTGCGAGCTTTGCGAAGCAATCCTTTCCATTGTGTCTGTGTCTTTTTATTAATTGTAACTACCAGAAATTTATAAGTGAAAGTATTCGTTTTTAATACTTTTTTGTCATTTTATGATAGTAATTTAATAATAATTTCATATCTTCGTTCAATAGGTCTATCCTATGTTTTAAGGGAAAGTAAAATTTGGGGGAATGCTACTGAACTTAAACTAAAAAGACCAAAAAAAGCCTTTCTTTTAAGAAAGGCTTTATATTTTTTAAGATAAAGGCAAGAGAATCTTATTCGTCTTTTTTCTTTTCCGCTTCTTTAATTTCATTTACAAATTTGTTCAAACGCTTTCCGTAATCTGAATTTTTTACTTTTTCTGATAAACTATTGTTAATGGTATCTAATAAATATAAATTAGCGTCATATAGCTCAGTTAATGCAATATATGGAGCTACTTCACTATCACTATTAGAGACTGCAAAATTAGTGGCAAATAAGAAACGACGACGAATCAATTGATTAAATGCTTTTGCTAGGCTATCAACTTTGATTGTATCATTTTTAGAACGAGCTTCTAATTCTTTAGCAATGAAATCTAAACGTTTTGATTTAAATTGATTATCAATTTCGTTGAAATTCGTCATAATTGCTTGATTCAAAGATCCTGTAATCGTTGGATTTACTCCGAAGTTTTCAACATTGTCGTCTATAGTAATGTTTCCTTTTTCCCCAAAAAACATAATTTTTTTTGGTTGTGTATTTCCATCAAAAGTTAAGTAATACATTACAGGAGAATCAACATTATCTGTAAGTGTGAATCTATCATCTCCTAATAACTGAAGAGAATCTACTGAAACAATTACTGTATCTTTCATTTTTTGAAGATATAATGTTCCTTTTTTTAATCCTTTAATTTGACCTGTAATGATCATATTTCCCATTTTCTTATCAGATGAACAAGAAAAAGTAATAAAAGAAACCAATACTAATGCGATAATATTTCTCATAAATGTCTTAAATTTTCGATTGCAAATATGCGTAAATTTTATGGATTCTCTAGAATCGAATAACATTTAACTTACCCATTTCATTAGTAATGCACAGGCAAATGCACCATAAGTACCTAATGCGTAGCCAAGCACTGCTAGTAGTACACCAACTGGAGCTAATGAAGGATGAAATGCTCCGGCAACAACAGGTGCAGATGCAGCTCCACCAATATTGGCTTTCGACCCAACTGCCAAAAAGAAATAAGGAGCTTTAATAAGTTTTGCTACTAAAAATAACAAACCAACATGAATAATAATCCACACAAAACCAATAGCAAATAAGCTAATGTTTTCAACAATAGCGTTTAAATTCATTTTCATTCCAATAGAAGCAACTAATAAATAAATAAAAACTGAACCGATTTTACTGGCTCCAGCGCCTTCGTAATTTCTGATTTTTGTAAACGATAAGAATACTCCAATAGTTGTTGCTGTAATTATTAACCAGAAAAATGAACTTCCTAATCCAAAATCAACAAGTGCAGGGACGTTATCTTTAATCCATTCGCCTAGGTTATCACCTACAAAATGTCCTAATGAGGTTACTCCAAATGCAATTCCTGTTAAAATAATTAAATCGTTAAAAGAGGGAACACGTGCAGTTTCAACCGTAAACTTTTCCATCTTATTTTTTAATGTGGTAATAGCACTATTATCGGCTTTGAGCCATTTGTCAATAACATCCGATTTAGCAACTCCTAAAAGTAAAAAGACCATCCAAACTTCTGCGACTAGAACATCTACAACAGCCATTATGCTAAATAAACTATCGCTTACTTGCCATTGCTCTTTCATCGCAAGTTGGTTTGCACCACCACCAATCCAGCTTCCAGCAACCGTACTCAATCCTTTCCATAACTCTGTTCCTTGTACATTTGTCAAAATATCTGGAGCAACGAAATTGAAAAATAAAATAGCTAAGGGTCCACCAATCATTACACCTAAAGTAGCCGTTAAAAACATGATTAAGGCTTTCGGACCTAAATTAAAAACTCCTTTTAAATCGATACTTAGTGTAAGTAAAACTAAAGAGGCCGGTAATAAAAATCTTGAAGAAATATAATAAATTTTACTTCCACCAATAAACTGTGAATACTCACTCGATGGAATATTATTAGTAGTAATATAAGCTTTTAATGAAGTCAAGTTAGTAACCCCTTCTAAGTTATGATAAACAGATTGTAAGTGAGTAATGGTAGCTTTAACATCAATCCATTTGTCAGCGATAATTCCTAAAGAACTAAAAATAGAGGGTAGGAAATAACATAATAGTAATGCAGGAATAACTTTATAAAACTTATAAAATTTGTGATGTTTTGAAGTATAAAAAATCCCAGCAAGTATTAAACAAAGGATACCAAAAATAATGGTATCACTTGCAAAAACAGGTATATCGTTATTGATTTCAGAAATATTCATAAAAGTTAATTTTGGCTAAAAGTAAGAATTCTATTATTATTTCTTTTTTCTATGGTCAGTACTGATAGCAATTCCTAATTGAATTCTATCTAAGTTTTGATTATTGATATTAATACTCATGTAACCTAATTGTAGTTTTACAACTTTAGATAATTGGTATTTAACTCCCAATCCAAACCAGTTTTGATTGTATGCATCACCCCCGTCAAAGTCAAAAAAGATTTCATCATATATATAACTTGACCACTTTTTCGATATTGGATAGCCTAATCCTAGTTGATATCTTAATAAATGACCCGTTTGTGAGTTAAAAAAACGATGTTCTGCTCGTAAACGGTGAGCAAAACTTAATTCACCAAGTTTATGATTTGCTAATAAATCCTCGTAAATACGATGATCACCAAAAGTTCCTCCTTGAATTCCATAAGAAGTATCAGTATCTAAAAAAGCATAACCTAAAGTTGCACTAAAGTTTTTGTTGAATTTATAATTTGCGCCAAAACGTAAAATATATTGTTGTAGATCGTCACCAATTTCAAAGAAGCGAAAATGAGCCATTGATTTTATGCTGAATTTATCAGTAAGTTTATGGGATCCATTGTACATGTACCAGATACCAAGTTCCTTTTCTGGATTTTCCTGTGCATTTACTTGAAAAAAGACAAGTAATGTTAGAAGTACTACTATTTTTTTCATTCTCTTTAAATATGTTAGTAAACAAAAATAGAATCTCTAATTAAATAAACTAGAGATTCTATTTTAAAATTGGTTATATTTTATAAAGCCGATTTTTCAAGGGGCTTATTCTTTTTGAGATATTCATCCAAAAATTTTAAAATTTTACTGTTGGCCTCAATCTGATTTTCTTTTTTAGCAAAGCCATGTCCTTCATCTTCAAATAAAACATATTCTACAGGAACACCATTTTTCTTCACTCCTGCAACAATTTCATCAGATTCTACTTGTAAAACTCTTGGGTCTTTTGCTCCTTGTAATACCATTAGTGGTTTAGTTACTTTATCTGTATGGAACAATGGAGAAATCTTTTTTAGTCTTACAGAATCAGCAGAGTGTGGATTTCCTAACTCTTTGTATAAAGCTTCTCTGAATGATTCCCACCATGGTGGAATACTTTTTAAAGTGCGCATCCAGTTTGTAACACCATAAATATTAACACCAACAGCAAACTCCTCAGGCGTATAAGTAAGAGCAGCCATAGTCATGTAACCGCCATAAGAACCTCCAATAATTCCGATTTTCTTGTCATCTATTTCTGCTTGTTTTGCCAACCATTTTTTACCTTCTACGCAGTCTTGTAAATCTTTTTCACCGTGATTTTTATCATCCATTTTATAGAAAGTTTTTCCGTAACCACTACTTCCTCTATTATTAACAGCTAATACTGCATAACCATGATTTACTAAATACTGAATTCGAGAGTTAAAATTTTGACGTGATTGACCTCCAGGTCCTCCGTGTACCCAAACTAGTGCAGGAACTTTATTATCCGCAGAAGCTTGATGTGGTAAATAGTAAATTGCAGGAATAGTGACACCATCGAAAGAAGGGTAACGAATGACTTTGGCACTTACTAAATCTTCTTCGTTAATTTCATCATTTAAAACATTTGTTAATTGTTTTTGTTCCTTCGATTTTAAATCATAAACATAGAGATTTGAGGGTGAGTTTGATCCCCCAGCATAAAAGCGTAGCTTAGTTTCGTCTCTAGAAAAACCAACATTAGTAATACTTTTTCCGTTAACACTTGGTAATTCAATATTCTTACCAGTAGCTACATTTTGTACTTCAATCACATTTTTTGCGTCTTCATTAATGTATGTTACTCTATAATTTCCTTTGTTGGTAAAATAGCTTCCGCTGATATCCCAATCTTTCTTTAAAACTTGGGTTGATTCTTTAGTTTGAAGATCGTATTTCATTAATGAAGTAAATTCTCCGTTTGCATCAGTAGTGTAGTACAAGAATTTATCATCATTAGAAAAATCTTCTGCAGAATTACCACTTATAGTTTCATTAATTTTTATAGTTTCTTTGGTAGAAACATTGTAAAGGAATAAGTCACTATCATTGGTGTTTACAGTTTTATTTAATGCAAATAACTGCTTATTGTTAGAGATGGCAGAAACATCGTAGCCTTCTTTATTTTCATAAATCATGTTAGGAGTGAATGTTTTTAAATCCATTTCATAAATATCCATGTATTTAGGGTCTCTTTTGTTTGATCCGTAAAAGAAGCTTTTTTCATCTTTTGACCATCCATAAAAATTTGATCTTACACCTTTTCCTGGTGTAAGTTCGGTTATAGTTCCGTCTAAATCACGTTTATAAATATGATATATTTCATCTCCGTTATCGTCCATTCTAAATAACATTCTATCATCTTTTGGAAAATAGGATGTAGCGTAAACAGATGAACTATCGGATTGGGTTATTGGAGTATAAGTCCCATCTTTTGTGTTGACGGTATACATGTTATAGATACCAGATTTGTTACTAGTAACTAATAATTTTGAATTGTCAGATGAGAAACTACCACCAAAAACACTTTCATTATCCATCATTTGCTTAATGGAGTATTGTTTGATTTTTTCGGAAGAACTTAATTCTTCTTTTTTACTTTCTTTGCACGAAACTAATAAGAGTCCTGTGAAGAAAGTTAGTAATAGTATATTTTTCATTTTTAGAAATTTAGATTTTCATTAAGACGATTTAATGGTCAATAAGTTACGGATTAATTCAATTGAAAAATCTTAGTTTCCTTAAATGGTGAAATAATAATTTTTTCAACCTCGCCTTTATAAACAGGCCAGTCGTTATTAAAAAATGCATTGGTTTGGCCTAGAGCTTCTTTCAAAGAAGTCTTAAACTGTTCAATTAAACGAGTTTCAGTTGCAGTTTGATTTCCGAATCTACTATCAATATACCAGCTAGCAGTTCCTAATCTTGAACTAACATTTGGGTCTGGGCTTCGAACAATTCCTTGACGTTTATCTACTTTTCCTAAATAAACAGTTAGTAAAGTATCAATTTTCTTAATAATATCTTTGGAAGATTTAATTTGATCCTTATACTTTTTCTTGTCTTTTGAAGCTAATTCTTTTTTATAACCTTCTGCAATGTTCTTACTTTCTACCAATTGTCTTACAGCGTTTGCCATAACCTCTTGATGTTTTTCTAATTCTTTAGAAGTATTATATTTTTGATCAATCGCTTCTTTAGAAATAGTAAGCCTTGGATCATATTCAACGGTGATATTTTGCTCTGCAACTTGATCTCCAAAACTAGCTTTAATCTTATAAGTTCCTGGTTTTACTGAAACTCCTGAAGGTTCGAATTTAGATTTTCTAATGTTTCTAGAAGCTCTAGCCACACCTTTTTCGTTCATATACCAAGTAAACGTATGAATACCATTTTCTTTAGGAGCTTTTCTTTTTAAAGTTCTAATTAAACGAGCACCATCATAAATTTCTAATTTAATTGAGTCCCACTTCACTTTATTCTCCTCTTTTTTACTTGCTTTTTTAGAAGATTTTTCCTCTTTGTTAGTAGCTTCTTTTTTAGGTTTATTTATAAAGTACTTAATTCTGGCACCACCTGGTCTATTTGTTCCATTAAATAATGCATCAGCTCCAAATCTACTTCCGGTTGGTTGTTGATAATTTGCTTGGTATGCAGTTGGAGGATCAAATAATTCAAAGTTCTTAGTTAAAATATTTTGGTTGGCAGCAATTGCTCTTAAAGGTCTAATATCGTCTAATACCCAAGCCGCTCTTCCGAATGTTCCAATAACTAAGTCATGTTCCCGTGGTTGAATGACTAAATCTTTTACAGATACAGTTGGAAAACCTTGTGTCCATTTCGTCCATTTTTTACCAGCGTTAAAAGAAATATATAATCCATCATCCGTTCCTAAGAATAATAAGTTACGCTCTACGGGGTCTTCGACGATACTTAAAGTATAACTCTTAACATCGTTTTCATCAACAATACGTTCCCATGTTTTACCGTAATTAGTTGTTCGATAAGCATAAGGAGTGTAATTGAAACGACGATAATCGTTGGCAATTAATAATGCTTCTCCTTTATTTTTATTAGAAGCTTTTACTTGTACAATCCAGCTATTTGCTGGTAAACCTTTTATATTTTTCGAAACATTAGTCCAACTTGCACCACCATTTTTTGTAACATGAACTTGTCCATCATCCGTTGCTGCCCAAAGCATATCTTTTTCAACAGGAGAAGGTTCAATGACTAAGATGGTACAATGGTTTTCTGCGCCAGTTGCATCCATCGTTAAACCGCCACTTTCATGTTGTTTTTGTTTAGATTTATCGTTGGTTGTTAAATCGGGAGATATAAGTTCCCAAGTTAATCCTTTATCAGTTGATTTATGTACAAATTGACTACCGAAGTAAATAGTAGAATTATCAAAAGGATCAATATTGATTGCAGAATTCCAGTTGAAGCGTAATTTTATATTAATATCTGGATGGGTTGGGCGTACTGTGTAGTTGTTACCAGTTTTATAATCATATCTAGAAACAAAACCTTGCTGACTCATCGACCATCCATAGCGAGAATCATCTTTGTCAGGAACAACATCAAATCCATCTCCAAAACTAATTTCTTGCCAATAAGAATTGCGAATTCCTTGCGCTTTCCACACATATGCAGGTCCTCTCCAGGAACCATTATCTTGCATTCCACCGTATACATTATAAGGGTATTCGTTATCTGCATTTATATGATAAAATTGAGCTACCGGTAAATTTCCAATAAAACGCCAAGTTTTACCACCATCTTTGGTAATGTTTAAACCACCATCGTTTCCGTCAATCATGAATTTTCCATTTTCTGGATGAATCCACCAAGCGTGATGATCAGGGTGAACACCATTATTGGCACCATAGGCAGGCATTAACATTCTAAAACTTTTTCCTCCATCTTGAGAAACATTTACATAAGTGTAAATACTGTAAACTCTATTTTCGTTCTGAGGATCAGTATAAATTTCAGAATAATAGAAAGGTCTATTTCCTATTCCGTTAGTTCCTGATTTATTGTTAATCATTTTCCATTTAAATCCACCATCATCACTTCTGTATAAAGCATTCTTTTTAGCTTCTACTAAAGCATAAACAACGTCAGGATTACTTCTTGAAATTGAAATACCAATTCGACCTAAATCACCTTTTGGAAAGCCTTCTTTATCTGTTACTTTTTTCCAATTATCACCACCATCATGCGTTATGTATAATCCACTTCCTTTTCCACCAGATTTAAAGAACCAAGGATCACGTTTGTGTTCCCACATCGCTGCGATTAACTTATTAGGATTTGATGGATCAATTACTAAATCAGCAGCTCCAGTTTTGTTATTGTTAAATAAAATTTTCTTCCAAGTTATACCTCCGTCAGTTGTTCTAAAAATACCTCTTTCAGGATGTTCTCCCCATGGAGAACCAATAGCAGCAACATAAACAATGTTAGGGTTATTAGGATGAATTATAACACGATGAATATGACGTGTTTTTTGTAATCCCATAGACTTCCATGTTTTCCCCCCATCGAGTGACTTATAAACTCCATAACCACCGTTTAAACTATTACGCGGATTCCCTTCACCTGTTCCAATCCAAATAACACTTGGGTTTGATTGCTGAATAGCTACGGCTCCAATTGATGCAGTAACTTCTTTATCGAATAGAGGTTCCCATTTTATTCCTCCAGATGTAGATTTCCATAAACCTCCAGAAGCAGTTCCAATATACATAACATTCGGATTTTTAAGTACAACATCAATAGCGGTGACTCTTCCGCTCATTCCACCTGGACCTATATTTCTTGGTTTCATATTTTTAACCAAATCCATAGAAAATTCTTGTCCAAATGCAACAAATGCTACTAAGAAAAGTAGTAGTGAAATAGATTTTTTCATGTAAAGTGAATTAGTTGATTAAGAAAATCTAAAAATACAGTTAATTCATCTTCACAATTCTTAAAAAAGTGTTAACGGGTTAACTTTATTGTTGATCTTTCTTTTTAGGTTCCCTTTTGGCTTCTTTTAAAGCTTTCATAAGCATCCATTCTATTTGACCGTTAGTCGATCTAAACTCGTCAGATGCCCATTTTTCAATTGCTTTAAGCATGTCTTCATTTATTCTAAGTGCAAATGCTTTTTTCTTAGCCATAATATCTTCAACAGATCGTTTGATTTAAATTAAAGTAATCACAAAATAAGTGACATAAATACATAAGTAGAGTAATATTTTAAACATTGGTTTCTTTATTGTCACTGAAATAGTGATGAACACATTGATCAACTTGGTGAATCTGTTTTGTTCCAATCAAAATTTTTTTACCATTTTTGGTTATAATTTGTAAACCTTCTTCACCAGAAACGTTATAAGCAACTCCGTTTGATTTTTTCCAGAAAATTCCACCTTTACAACCCCAGCCACCGTATTCACTAATTGCGTCATATTTTCGTGTATAAACTTCTGAAATCTCAGACCATTTAATCAACTTAAAGGATAAATGTATTGGAAAGAATTTATAATAGATTCCTTGCTGATCTATCTTCGTCGTAAGTTTAAATATAAATATTAATAAGCAGCTTAATAATAATAATGAAGAGGCGATAATCAAATCTTGCAATGACATTTCATTGTTGATATAAGCTTTAATGAAAAGTATCATAGGAATTATTGAACTTGTTACTAAAAGCACAATAATCCATAATTGACTAAACCTTTGTTCTTCTTTAAATACTCTCATTTATTTTATTCTATCTGTTTTTATCTCTTTCAAATAAGACTATTTGCCATCCAGACGGAATTTCAACAACACGCCAACCTTCTCTCGCATATTGATTGAGTAAGTCTTCTAAATTTTTTACACGATTTCTTAATCCCAGTTTCATTTGAACTACTTTGTATTCTTTCATAGTTATCTATTTTTAATTACAATTCTGGAGTTACGTTTTTGTAAAGCTTCTATAAAATTGGAAGATTGATTTTCTAATGTTCTAAATTCTAAAAGCTTCTCTCTCTTATTTGAGGTGAGAATTGTTAACTCCGTTTCAATTTCATCCTCCTCAACGATGATACTTTCTATATCATTAATTTTAATTGTGTTTTTCCAGTTGAACCTCAGTGAGTAATAAAATACAAGTGCAACAATAATTAAAATTACCACTAATCTTAATCCGAATCCCACATAATCCATTGGAGAGTCAAAGTCTTCAGAAAAAATACTTTGTTGTATTCTGTAGATTATGAGAGCAGATACAATAATGAACCAACCTTTTGTTTTTAATTCTTTAAGGAAACCTCCGTTTTTAAGTATTTTAATTTGTTCACTATCCACAACTGCTTGTCCATCAACAAGAAAAAAATTGAATTTATATTCTTTCATTTAATCGATTAATGATTTAAAGTTCCCGTATTTAAAACTGGCGATGCATCTTTATCACCACAAAGAATTACCATCAAATTGCTAACCATTGCAGCTTTTCTTTCTTCATCTAAATCAACAATGTCTTTTTTGTTTAATTCTTCCAAAGCCATTTCAACCATACTTACAGCACCTTCAACAATTTTATGTCTGGCAGCAACAATAGCAGTTGCCTGTTGTCTTTTTAACATGGCATTTGCAATTTCTTGTGCGTATGCTAAATAGCCAATTCTAGCTTCTAGTACTTCTATTCCTGCAATGGCCAATCTTTCTTCTAATTCTTTTTCTAATGTTTCGCTTACTTCATTTACGCTTGATCTTAACGTAATATCTTCTTCATGACCGTCATCAGCAAAATTATCATATGGGTACATACTCGCTAATTTTCTTACAGCTGCATCTGTTTGAACTCTTACAAAATTCTCATAATTATCAACATCGAAAGCAGCTTTATATGTATCTGTTACTCTCCAAACTAAAATAGTACTAATCATTACTGGATTTCCAAGCTTGTCATTTACTTTCAATCGTTCACTATCAAAATTACTAGCTCTTAAAGAAATCTTTCTTTTGGTGTAAAATGGATTTGCCCAGTAAAGTCCATTTTGTTTGATAGTTCCAATATATTTTCCGAAAAGCAATACTACTTTCGAGGTATTTGGATTTACAAGAATAAAACCAAAAGATAATACTAAGGCTATAAAGGTAATAATTAAGAAAACTGGATTCTCATATTTAATCGCCGCTACGATACTTCCGAAGAATGATAAAAAGAAGACAGTTAACATTAAATATCCATTAGCAGGTTTGATAATTTTTTCTGATTCCATATTTATTAATTTTATTATGATATTAATTTGATATCACAAATATATTATAATTTTTTCTGATTTAACAAAGTTTTGAAATAAATATTTTCTACTTTAGCATGGAAAATATGTAAGAAATGAGGTTAAAAGCTGTTATATTATCAGTAATTGTAACGGTTTCACAATCAGTTTTTTCTTTAAATAACGATTGGGGAGCTGTTGGTCATAGAACTACAGGGAAGATTGCAGAAAAGCATCTGACTAGAAGAGCAAAAAGAAAAATCAATAAGTTATTGCAAGGAGAAAGTTTAGCATTTGTATCAACGTATGCAGATGAGATTAAATCCGATAGAGATTTCAGAAAATACTCAAGTTGGCATTACGTGAATATTTCTGAAGATGGAGATTATGAATCTTCAGATAAAAATCCTAAAGGCGATTTAATAACAGGAATCAACTTTTGTGTTCAGGTATTAAAAGATGATAACGCTTCAATTCAAGATAAGAGATTTCACTTGAAAATGTTAGTTCATTTAATTGGTGATTTACATCAACCATTACATGTAGGTAGAAAAAAGGATAAAGGAGGAAATAAAATTCAAGTACAATGGCATGGTAAAGGTTCTAATCTACATCGAGTATGGGATTCGAATATGTTAGCTAGTTGGGGAATGAGCTATTTTGAATTGGCTGATAACGTAAAATCTTTATCAAAACATCAAGTAAGAGCAATACAAAAAGGTACAGTTTTAGACTGGGTGAAGGAATCACATAGTTTAGCAAAAGAGGTTTATAAATCGGCTAAAACAGGTGAGAAGCTTCGCTACAGATATTCGTATGTAAACTTTCCAATTGTGAGAGAGCAACTTCAAAAAGGCGGAATTAGATTGGCAAAAATTTTAAATGAAATATTTCGATAAAAAAATATGAACAGTATAAAAGCCTCTTATTAAAGAGGCTTTTTTTAGTTAAAAAAAGTTAATGTTTCTGTCATGAGTATTCCATTTCTTAATTTTAACATGATGAAATTTAAAATAATTACCTTAATGACTCTTGCTGCGAGTTTACTTCATTCTTGCAAGGAAGTTATCAATAATCAGACGAAAAAAGAAGTTGTAGACAAAAGAGTCGAAGTAAAAGTTCAGCCTAAAATAAAAATGATTGGTGACTTAAAAGTGTTAAACTTCGAAGCACTTAAACCATACTTGGAGGAGCAAGATGATAAAACTCATGTAATAAATTTTTGGGCTACTTGGTGTAAGCCTTGTGTTGAAGAACTGCCTGCTTTTGAAAAATTGCATGCAGAAAATACAGACAATAATGTTGAAGTATTGTTAGTGAGTTTAGATTTCCCGAACGAAATTGAAAGTCAATTGGTTCCTTTTATTCAAGATAATAAGTTGGCTCCAGAAGTGGTTGTTTTAGATGATTCAAATCAAAATAAATGGATTAACGGAGTAGACAATAGTTGGTCAGGAGCAATTCCAGCAACTATCATATATAATAAAAATGAACGAGGCTTTTTTGAAAGATCGTTTACTTATGATGAGTTAAAATCAGAACTACAAAAATTCTTAAATTAAATAAAAATGAAAGCTTTAAAATCAATATTAGTTTTAGCGGTTGTTGCCGTAACTGTAGCATTTACTACAAAAGCGAAAAAAGGATATGACATTGGAGATAAAGTAGAGAATTTTACCTTGAAAAATATCGATGGTAAAATGGTTTCTCTTAACGATTATGAAAGCGATAAAGGTGTAATTGTAGTATTCACTTGTAATCATTGTCCTTATTCAAAAATGTATGAAGATAGAATTATCGCTTTAGACAAGAAATATAAATCGAAAGGTTATCCAGTAGTGGCAATTAACCCAAATGATCCAGCAGTTTCTAATGGAGATGATTTCGATTCTATGAAAGTAAGAGCAAAGTCTAAAGGATTTACTTTCCCTTATCTTTTCGATGATGGACAAAAAGTTTTTCCTAAGTTCGGTGCAACTAGAACTCCACACGTATTCATTTTGAAAAATACAAAGAAAAATTTTGTTTTATCGTACATCGGAGCGATTGATGACAACGCAAGAGACGCTTCAGGTGTCAATGACTTGTATGTAGAAAATGCTGTAGATGATTTATTAGCAGGAAAATCACCTAGAAAAACAGAGACAAAGGCTATCGGTTGTTCAATTAAAGTAGCGAAGTAATCGATTTTTAATGAATTCTATTATATAAAAGGCGAACTAGGATAGTTCGCTTTTTTATTCTGAAACTTTTAATCTTGCTTTAGCTGCTACAGATATGTCGGCGTAATCTTTATTAAGATACTTTAAATAGCCTGCGATAGCAATCATTCCAGCATTGTCCGTTGTGTATTGAAATTTAGGAATATAAGTATTCCATCCCCAATGTTTATCCGCTTCTGTTAATCGTTTTCTGATTTCAGAATTAGCAGAAACTCCACCAGCAATAGCGATATCTTTTATTCCTGTTTGTTTTACGGCATTCTTAATTTTTTTCATTAAAATTTCAACAATTGTATGTTGAATAGAAGCACAAATGTCATAAAGATTTTCCTCAATAAATTTAGGGTTTTCTTTAACATTCTTCTGGATAAAATATAAGATTTGTGTTTTCAATCCACTAAAGCTAAATTCTAAATCTCCAACTTTAGGCTGCGTAAATTGAAATGCTTTTGGATTTCCTTGTTGTGCATATTTATCAACTAAAGGTCCTCCAGGATAAGGAAGTCCTAGAATTTTAGCAGATTTATCATAGGCTTCTCCTACGGCATCGTCAATAGTTTCTCCCAAAACTTCCATCTCAAAATAATCGGTAATCTTAACAATCTGTGTATGTCCACCACTAATAGTTAAACAAATAAATGGAAAAGGAGGAATCTCACATCCATCTTCTTTGATGAAATGAGCTAAAATGTGAGCTTGCATATGATTGACATCTATTATTGGAATATTTAATCCAACTGCTAAAGATTTAGCGAAAGATGTACCAACTAAAAGCGATCCCATTAATCCAGGACCACAAGTAAAAGCGATAGCGTTTAATTGTTCTTTTGCAATACCGGCACGTTCTAAAGCTTGTTGTACAACAGGAACAATATTTTGTTGATGCGCTCTTGAAGCTAACTCAGGAACAACTCCTCCGTATTTGGCATGAACATCTTGATTAGCGATAACATTACTAAGAACTTCATTGTTGCGTAAAACAGCAGCACTGGTATCATCACACGAACTTTCTATACCTAAAATGTATATCTCTTTTTTTTCCAATTTTATATGGTTTTGAAATACAAAAATATCCATAATACGTTAGATATTCGTTAAAATTGCAGTTTCTTTGTACTAAGGCAAAATTTTTGTAGTTTTTCGTATTCTAATATTCTCACTTAAAATCATAAAAAAAGCAGGTAAAATAGTGTTTCGTGTTCTTAGAGTCATTCTGATTCTACTATTGCTTTTGATTTTAGTTTTATCTACTCCTTTTGTTCAGAGTAAGTTAGCTGAAATAGCAACAAATAAAATCAACCAACAGTTTAACACCAGTATAATAGTAAAAAAACTAGACCTTTCTTTGTTAGGAAATGTCAATTTAAAGGGTATTGAAATTAGGGATCATCATAAAGATACCTTAATTTTTGTGCAAAGTTTAAAAACCTCCTTAATAAATGTTAAAAAGATTGTTGATAATGAAGTTGATTTAGGAGACATAACTCTTCGTGGGGTTAATTTTCACATGAAAAAATATAAAGAAGAAGATGAGGATAATTTAGCGGTTTTTATAAACACTTTTGATAAAGATAATGACACCATCAAAAGTAAGACTCCTTTCGTTTTAGGAACAAAGAATATCTATATCGATAACTTGAATTTTAAATTGTATGATTTTGATAGGGAAGTACCTCTGCAATATGCTGCCTACAATGCAGGTGGAAATGTCCAAGATTTTTCAGTAGTCGGGCCTAATGTTTATGCGAATATTCGTGGATTATTTTTAAAAGACAATAGGAAACTATATGTAACAAATCTTACTACTGACTTTACATATACGAAAACTCAAATGTTATTTAAAAAGCTGTCTCTAAATACAGATAATGGTTCAGAATTAAAAGGAGAATTAGAGTTTAATTACAGAAGACAAGATTTAGCCTATTTTACAGATAAAGTTAGGTTATCAGCAGCCTTTCAAAAGAGTGAGCTTTCGGTAAAGGATATGAAGAAGTTTTATTCTGAAATTAGTGGAAATGATAAAATGTTTTTTACTGGAAATTTCAATGGAACTTTAAATAATTTCAGTACACCAAACTTAAATTTATATTCCAAAAATGGTTTATTTATTAAAGGAGATATGGGGTTTGTAAATGTATTTAATTCAGAGAGAGGTTTTATTTTTGATGGCGATTTGGATAAAGTTTCTTCAGATTATAATCAGCTTAAAAGTTTACTTCCGAATGTTCTTGGAAAAACACTTCCAACAAGTTTCAAAAGATTAGGTCAATTTTCTTTAGCGGGATTGATAAAATTAACCCCTGATTTTATGGACGCCACTTTATCTATGACATCAGATGTTGGAAATACATATTCTGATTTACAAGTAACAAATATTGAAAATATTGATAACGCAGTTTATAGTGGCGAAATAGAATTTATAGATTTGGATTTAGCTAAAATCACGGGAGATGAAGATCTTGGTGAAATTTCTTTAAAAGCAGATGTTAGTGGGAAAGGATTTTCTGTGGATAATATCAATTCTACTATTATAGGAAACGTTTCAAAGTTAAACTACAAAGGGTATTCTTATGAAAATTTAATGGTAAATGGACAATTCCAGAATAAAAAGTTTGATGGGTATTTGAAGTCGAACGATGAAAATTTTAAATTAGAGTTTACTGGTTTAGCCGATTTTTCAAATGAGGTAAATAAGTTCGATTTTAGTGCAGACATTGCTAAACTAGATTTGCGTAAAACAAATCTTTTTGATAGAGATAGTATTGCAATTATTAAAGGAGATATTAAAATAGATGTTGTCGGAAATACGTTAGATAATATTGTAGGAAAAGCAGCCTTCAAAAATTTAGTCTACAAAAATGAAAATAAAACGTTCTCTTTTAAAGATTTTCAGATCAACTCATCATTAAAGGATAGTATTAAAACTATTGAAGTAAATTCAAAAGATATTGTTCAAGGAAAACTAGAAGGAAAATTTTCTTTTGAAGAAGTGTTACCTGTTTTTCAAAATGCATTGGGAAGTGTTTATACGAATTACGAACCGTTGCAGGTTGATGGAAATCAATTTATGAAATTTGATTTCACAATCTATAATCAAATTGTAGATGTTTTTTTACCAGAAATCTCTATTGGAAATAATACGAGAATAAAAGGAAGGGTAGATGCTAATAAAAATAAAGTTAAATTTACTTTTAGCTCCCCCAATGTTAATGCTTATGATAATTCAATTGAAAATATTGTTCTTCGAATTGATAATAAAAATAAATTATACAGCACCCATTTAACAGCTAAGGAGGTAAGGAATAAATACTATGACTTGGGAGAAATTAATTTGCTAAATAGAACTGTTAACGATACCTTATTTTTTAAATCGACATTCAAAGGAGGTTCAAATTTAACAGAAAATTTCAATTTAGATTTTTTCTACACGATTGATTCGAATCATGAATCTGTTATTGGAATGCTTAAATCTAGTTTTAACCATAATAATTACGATTGGGAAATCAATCCGAAGAACGATAAGAATAATAAAGTTACTTTTAATCTTACCAATAATCATTTTGAATTCAGTCCGTTTGAACTCGTGTCAAATGAGCAAAAAATAGAATTTCAAGGTAGTATGCTTGGAGATAAGCAGAAAGATTTAAAAGCTAATTTTACAAATGTTCAGCTATTAGGGATTCTCCCAGAAACAGAAGATTTAACACTTTCAGGTTTATTGAATGGGAAAGTTTCTTTAAAGGAAACAGAAGAGTTAATTGAGCCAATTGCCGATATTACAGTAAACGACATTATAGTAAATGATTTCTCTCAAGGAACATTAAAAATGAAAATAGAAGGGGATAACTCTTTAAATAAGTATCAAGTTGATATTTCATTACGTGACTATGAGTTTGATAATGTGAATATTGCTGGAGGTCTAGATTTTTCCAAAAGAGCGGCTGAAATAGATTTAAAAGTTAAGTTTAAAGAATACGAATTAAATGGTTTTAGTGATTTTGGCGGTGATGTAATTTCCAATATAAGAGGAAGACTTTCAGGAAATTTTACAGCAAAAGGTCCAGCGATTAATCCGGCTTTTAGAGGTGGAATTTCTTTAGCAGATGCAGGGCTTACTTTTCCCTACTTAAATATTGATTTTGATTTTATTGATAATACAGATATTCGGTTATTTGATCAGTCATTTATTATCGATAAAATGGTTCTTGAAGATACCAAGTATGATACAAAAGGATATTTGTCTGGAAGTATAACACATCAAGATTTTCAAAAATGGTATATGAAACTTGATATTGACTCTGAGAATTTATTGGTACTCGATACAAAAGAGGCTGAAGAGGTTCCATATTATGGAAAAGGATTAATTAATGGAAATGCTCAAATTAGAGGCTTAACGAGTAATTTAAGTATTAATGTAAATGCTACCACTCAGCCAGGAACTATTTTTGTTATTCCATTGAATGATATTTCAACCGTAAACAATTATAAATTAATTCGATTTAAAACAGAAGAAAATAGCAAAAGTTCTGAAGATTTGAGTTTGGAAAAAGTTAAAGGATTGAATCTGAATTTTAACTTATCAGTAACAAAAGATGCAGTTGCTCAAGTAGTTATTGATAAAGTTTCAGGAAGTGATTTAAAAGGAAGTGGAAATGGTAATTTGAATATTGAAATTGATACACGAGGAAAGTTTATTATGGATGGAGGTATTACCATTGAAAAAGGGACTTATAATTTTAAATATGGAGGAATTATAAGTAAGCCGTTTACAGTGCAGCGAGGTGGAACTATTTCTTGGACAGGTGATCCACTAAATGCACAATTGGATTTAACTGCCATTTATCAAACCAAAGCAAATCCTGCTCAACTTCTTGACAACATTAACTCTACAAGAAAAATTCCGATAGATTTATATACTAAAATTACTGGAGGTTTATTTGATTCTAAACAAGAGTTTGATATTAAAATTCCAAATGCAAACTCAACCGTAGCGTCAGAGTTAGAGTTCATTTTGAATGAGAATGATGTTAATACTAAAATGCAACACTTTACTTTTTTAATGGCATTCGGAACATTTTATGACGAAGAGACGATTGGTAGTAGTGCATCTCAAGGTCTTACAGGAACTGCAGCTCAGGTAGCAACCAGTATTTTATCTAGTGTAATTAATAATGAAGACGGAAAGTTTCAAGTTGGTTTAGGGTACGTTCAAGGCGACAGAAATAATATTGATCAATTACAAAATGCTATAGATGATCAAGTAGACGTCTCCGTTTCAACTCAAATTTCTGATAGAGTTTTAGTAAACGGTCGAGTAGGGGTTCCTGTTGGAGGAAATACACAAACAAGTGTAGTGGGTGAAGTGAAGGTTGAGGTTTTATTAAATGAAGAAGGAACTCTAAGAAGTACATTTTTTAATAAACCTAATGATGTCCAGTTTGATATCGATAATGAAGGGTATACTCAAGGATTGGGATTATCTTATCAAGTAAATTTCAATAATATTTCTGAATTAGGAGAAAAGCTTGGTTTTAAAAAGAAAAAAAAGAATATTGTAGAAAAAAAAGATAGTATTATTGTAAAGAAAAAAAAGCTTATAAGCTTTAAAACCAAACAAGATTCTATAAAAACTAAAGATGAGCAGAAAAATTAAGGACTACCTTTTAATTTCGTTAAAAGGTATTGCCATGGGAGCAGCTGATGTTGTGCCAGGGGTATCAGGTGGAACAGTAGCATTTATTTCAGGAATTTATGAAGAGCTTCTTCATTCGATAAGTAATATTAAATTAGGATTGTTAAAAACACTGAAAAAGGAAGGGTTTAAATCAGCTTGGACCGAATTGAATGGTAATTTTTTATTAGCGCTTTTTATTGGAATCATTGTTAGTTTTCTTTCATTAGCAAAAGTCATTTCTTGGTTGTTGGAAACTCATCCAATTTTACTTTGGTCTTTTTTCTTTGGATTAGTTTTAGCAAGTATAATCTACGTCGCAAAACAAATTGAAAAGTGGAATATAATATCAATTCTTTTATTAATTATAACTACAGCGACAGCTTATATAATAACAACATTACCGCCATTAGTTTCAGAAGATTCATCAATGCCTTTTATATTCTTGGCAGGAGCAATTGCAATTTGTGCGATGATTTTACCAGGTATTTCAGGTTCTTTTATTTTAGTACTTTTAGGAGCTTATAAACCTGTTTTAAATGCTTTAACGAATAAAGATATTCCAGTTGTTGTTGTCTTTATGTTAGGGGCAATTACAGGTTTGTTGTCGTTTTCAAGAGTATTAAAATGGCTATTCGCGAATTATAAAAACTTTACGCTTGCAGCTTTAACAGGATTCATTATAGGTTCATTAAATAAAATTTGGCCTTGGAAGAGAGTTTTAACTTTTAGAACAAATTCTCACGGAGAGAAGGTGCCATTTAATGAAGAATCAATTTTACCAACATCTTACGAAGGAAATCCACAAATGCTATATGCTGTTGTTTTAGCTTTGATTGGATTCGGAGTTATTTTATTGTTAGAAAAATTAGCTGTATCTTCTAAACCTAGTTAGCAAATTAATACTGTTTAATAGAGTGTATAAAGAAAGGACATTCGGCCAAAAAGTGAGTCTTTTTTTAAGAGGGTTGGTGATGGGTGGAGCCAATAAAGTTCCAGGTGTTTCTGGTGGAATGGTAGCATTCGTGATGGGATTTTACGAAGAACTTATTTATACCTTTAGAAGAGTAAATCTCAAAGCTTTTAAATTGCTTTTTAACGGAAGATTTAAAAGTTTTGCAAGCTATACAAATTTACAATTTATAGTTTGGGTAATGTTAGGAAGCGCATTTAGTTACTTTAGTGTTTCCCTTGTTCTAAATTATTTTTTGAAAAATTATGAACTTTATGTTTGGTCATGGTTTTTTGGAATGATCATTGGTTCAATTTATTATATATCCAAAGATTTTGGAGACTGGAGAGTAAAAAATGTTATGTGGTTATTTATCGGTGCTTCTATCGGAATTACCATAAGTTTTATGTCTCCAGCTAAAGAAAATGATAATCTTTGGTTTGTGTTTGTCTGTGGAATAATAGGTGTTTCTGGCATGACACTACCCGGCTTATCAGGATCTTTTATTTTAATCTTATTGGGCAATTATGTGCTCCTTTTGGTAGATAGTGTCAACGTTTTAGGTGGAGTAGTTACGTCTATGTTTACAGGTGATTTTTCTGATTTAAGTGATCCTGTTAAAGTTCGTTATCTTAAAATTATTACTGTTTTCACACTTGGTTCAGCATTTGGCCTAGTTTCTATATCTCATATATTAGGATATGTATTTAAAAAAAGGAAACAACAAGTAACGGCAATTATTATTGGTTTTATAACGGGTTCTTTAGGAATTGTCTGGCCGTGGAAAGAAACTATTTATAAAAATGTAGAAGGTAACTTTTTGTTAGATACTAAAGGTAATAAGATAATAGAAAGTTATGAACGATACTTGCCAAATATTCAAGAACAAGAAACTTTAATTTCTATTGGTTTTATAGTATTTGGAGTATTGTTAATATTAGGTATAGATTATTATGGGAATAGAAGAAAAAAGTAATCTTTTTGGTTTATTAGGTAAGAATATTTCATATTCATTTTCACGTGGGTATTTTGGGGAAAAATTTAAAGAGTTAGACCTGAAAGATCATTCTTATGTAAATTTTGATCTTCAGGATATCAATAAATTAGGCAAGATAATTATAAAAGAAAAGAATTCATTAAGAGGATTTAATGTAACTATTCCGTATAAAGAAGCAGTAATTCCTTTCCTAGATAAAATTGACAACAAAGCTGCTGCAATTGGCGCAGTAAATACAGTTAAAGTATTCAAGAATGGGAAATTGAAGGGGTATAACACAGATTACTTAGGATTTAAGAACTCCTTAAGGCCTTTTTTGAGAAAAGAACATAAAAAAGCATTAATTTTAGGAACAGGTGGTGCTTCCAAGGCAGTAGCCTTTGCACTTAGTTCTTTAGATATTAAGCCAACTTTCGTCTCAAGAAATACGTCTGATAATGTTATTACTTATCAGGATTTAAATGAAGAATTAATTAAAGACAATCTGGTAATTATAAATTGTACGCCGTTAGGTACACACCCTAATGTAGATCAAACTCCAGATATTCCATATAATTTTATTGGTGAATCACATATTCTTTATGATCTCATTTATAATCCATCGAAAACTCTTTTCCTTCAAAAAGGTGAGTTAAAAGGTGCACAAATTAAAAACGGATTAGAAATGTTGGAAATTCAGGCTGAAAAAGCTTGGGAGATTTGGCAAAAAGAATGATCTACGTTTATCAAATTCATAACTCTTTCAAAGTTATTTAAATTGTATTTAGGGCTAATAAATATTCCTTATCTTTATGGTAATTAAAATTGGAACTTAAACATTATCTCGATGTTAGAAAATAACGATAACCGCTTAGAAGAAAATACTAACGAAGCATTACAAGACCAAATTAGACAAGAAACTCAAAAAACAGAGGCAGCTGTAAACGAAGTAGAGAATGTAGTAGCTGAAAATTCTGAAAAGGAAGAGAGTCGCGAAATACCAATCAAAGACTACAGTAAAATGGAGTTAGATTCATTGGTTTCAGAATTAGAAGAGCTTTTAAATAATAATCCAGTTCAACTTATAAAGAAAAATGCAGATGAAATTAAAAATGCATTTAATTTAAAGTTTGGAAAACTTTTATCTCAAAAGAAAGAAAAGTTCTTAGCTGAGGGCGGTAATTCAATAGATTTTCAATTTTCTAGTCCAATTAAATCGGAGTACAACAAGTTACTTAAGGAATATAAAGAAAAACGAGATCGTTATTATAAGCAACTTGATGATCAATTAAAAGGAAATTTAGAAAAGAGGTTCACATTGATAGATGAGCTTAAGAATTTAATTGTAAATGCTGAGCCAAAAACAATGTATAACGATTTTCAAAAGATCCAAGAGCAGTGGAAAGTGATTGGTCCAGTCCCAAGAACAAAATACAACGATACTTGGAAAACATATCACCATCATGTAGAACGCTTTTACGATTTATTACATTTAAATCAGGATTTTAGAGAGCTTGATTTCAAACATAATTTAGAAGAAAAGCTAAAGTTAATTCAAAGAGCGGAAGCTTTAGCTGAATTAGAAGACGTTAACGTTGCCTTCAAAGAATTACAAGAGCTACATCGTTTGTGGAAAGAAGAGGTGGGACCTGTAAGTCGCGAGTTTAGAGAGGATGTTTGGAGTAAGTTTAGTAACGCAACCAAGAAATTACACGACAGAAGGCATGATTTCTATCGTGATTTAAAGTCGAAACATCAGGAAATTATAAATGAAAAATTAGCTATAGTTGAACGAATTGCTAGTTTTGATTTTTCGGGTAATAAAACACATAAAGATTGGCAAAAAAGTATCAAGGAAATTGAAGCATTACGCCAAAAATATTTCGCTGCCGGTAAACTACCTTATAACAAGAGCGAGGCAGTATGGCAAAAATTAAAAGAGGCTACAAAACGATTTAATTCTGCTAAAAATACGTTTTACAAAAAAGAGAAATCTTCTCAAACAGATAATCTTAAGAAAAAGATGGAGTTGGTAGAACTTGCAGAAAATTTAAAAGATAGTGAAGATTGGGAAACTACAACGAATACAATGAAACGTATTCAATCAGATTGGAAAAAAATTGGTCATGTTCCTAGAAAGTTTTCTGACGAAATTTGGAATCGGTTTAAATCGGCATGTAACTATTATTTTGATCGTTTAAACTCTCATAGAGATGGAGTGTCTCAAGAACAGGAAGCAGTTGTTGGAGCAAAAAAGACCTTTATTGACAACTTTAAGAATAACGATAAACTAACAGTAGAAGATGTAAAGACTGCAATTCTAGAGTGGAGAGAAATTGGTTCTTTACCAAGAAATGCTCGTCATTTAGATGGTAAATTCAATAAAGAAGTTGATGCTAAATTGGCTTCATTGAATCTAGATAAAGAAGAAATTGAAATGATTAAGTTTAGGAACGTTGTAGATAATTTATTGGCTCAAGAGGATTATAGAAAGTTAGATAGTGAACAATTCTTTATCAGAAAGAAAATAACAGAGACCGTAAGAGAAATGCAACAGTTAGAAAATAATTTAAGCTTTATTTCGAATGCAACTGAGGATAATCCTTTAGTTCAGAATGTAAGAAAGGGAATTCAAGAGTTTAAAGAACAGCTTGATATTTGGCAATTAAAACTAGATTATTTAAAGAAATTAGATTATTAAGAAAAATAAAAACCAACAATAAAAAAGCTTGCCAATCGGCAAGCTTTTTTATTGTTAATTAATTACTACTTAACAGGTATTTTTATTTTATATTTCTTTCTACTTTTATTATTCAGTTTTGTTTCTCTTAACCAAGGGTTCACTAATTTTAATTCTTTATAAGTAAGATTATATTGCTTAGCGAAGTCTGGGATGTTCTCAATTGGTTTGTCAATTATTATTTCTTTTACTTTAGGATATGTATATAAATCCGTTTTTTCATAATGAAACCCATACTTCTTTGGGTTAGACATTATTTCCTTTAGAGCTAAGATTCTAAATACATATCTTCCAGTCTCAACATTTAGTAACAAGTCATAATAATTTGTGACTTTCTGTTCATTTAATCGCTTTGAGATTCTTGCATTCCCTGCATTGTAACCAGCGGCAGCTAATGTCCAACTTCCAAACTTTTTCCTTGAATTGTTTAAATATTTTGCAGCAGCCTTTGTAGATAGTTCTAAGTTATAGCGTTCGTCAACATTGTTATTTACTTCTAATCCATAATCACGTCCAGTACCTGGAAGAAAATGCCAGTATCCAGCAGCTCCTTTATAAGAAGGTACTTGAATCAAAGCACTTTCAGCGACACATAAATATTTAAAATCATCTGGTATATTATATTTTTTTAGCAAGGGTTCTATTAAAGGAAAGAATTTATTCGCTCTTTTAATTAATAATAAAGCATTTGATTGCCAATATGTATTAACTAGTAATTCTCTATCCAATCTTTCAAAAATATCAGCTTCCTCAAGTGGAACTTTTTCACCTGCGAACTCGAGACTTTCGGGTACTTTAACAGCTTTCACTTCATAGGTTTCACTTACGCTTTTTGATATTATTATAGAGTCTTTTTTTACGTTTTCTACGATACGTTTATTAGGTTTTACTTCTGTTAAATTTAGTAAGAAAAATCCTACAATCACTACTATTGCCAATAGTGATATTCGTATAAAATTGACTTTCATATGCTATTATTTTTTGTGGTATTAATAGGTACATTGCTCTTCAAGAATTTTTGAGATAACTCTTGCTTTATTCAAAATCATAATGTGTGTACCATTACTTACTTCAATATAGTTTTTTATATGCTTAGAAGGAAATATTTCATCTTTATTTCCATGAATATGTATGATTCCTTCTAATTCTGTGTCTTGTTTCCAGTTTAAAACATTGTGTATTGCCCAATCTAAATAAGTGCCATTACGAATTGATAAGTACATTTTATACAATTCTGCTCGTTTTCTTAAATAATCACCAAAAAACAAATATTCGTAGTTTTCAAAATTTTCTACAATTTTAGTTGGAAATAATCTATAGGCCTTCGTTTTCTGAGCAAATTTTAATCGATTTGGTAACTCTTTGTTACTTTTTATACTGGAGATAATAATAATTTTTTGGCAAGTGATGATTTTACTCATTTCTTGAACCATAACTCCTCCAAATGAAACACCAACTAAAACAGGATTTTCATGTTTAATTAATTCACACATTCGATTTGCATAACTTTCCATACTTTCATCTATAGATAGAGGAATAATCCAATCTAAATAGTGTGCTTCAAATAAATACTCATCAAAGGTTAAATGCTCAAATATCTTAGTATTGGCTGCTAATCCTGGAACAAAGTACAGATGAGTTTTACGATTCATGAATTATTCAAAGTATTTTTTATCTAGTAAAATTCCTTCGATATATTCATTAAGTTCCATCAACTCTTCAGGAACGTCATCATTCCATAATCGAACTTGAACTTGTTTTCCATCATGAGTTAAATATGTGCTCGGTAAATCCATAATTTGTGGATTGTCGTATACATCTTTATATGAAGAGAAATTCTTTTTATTCAATAGAGAAGTAATAGTGGTAAGTTCCTTTTCTGAAAGTTTAAAAGCTTTAGTTCCTTTTTCTAAAACAAATTCTTTTCCTTCATATGAAACATTACCTTTTTTGTCAATGAACACACTATATGTAGGGCAGTCACCCATACAAGGAGTTTTTATTATTGAAAGCAATGTGTTTTTCTCTCGTGCAATAAATTTTTCGGCATTCGCATTTGTATGAACATCAATATTTCTGAATTCTTTCGAGTTATTTAAACGTTCAGTCCATTCTTGGAGTTTTCCATCCGGAATTTCAATCACCACAATCTTAGAGGCATCGTTATCAACTAACATGTTCTTCCATTTTAAACCGCTATTTGTTACTAATGCTTTAACCTCATTTAGGCTTTTAGGGTTATTTAATACTCCAAGAAGTTGATTTTTTGGTTCTTCTTTTATGTTTTTTTTAACTGGTATTTCTGCATTGGTTCCTGTATTTATTTTTTTTTCCTTTGGAGCTTCACAGCTCAAAGCCAGCAACAAAATAGATAGATAAATGAATTTCATACTTAATTTTTTAAGAGGTGATTAATGATAACGTTAAGTTAAGCAATTACTTTTACATCAACAAAGTTGAAGCGAACTGAACCATCTTCATCAATTTTAGTTAATGTCACCTTATGTAAGGTATTGACTAATTTCGGATTCCAAGGAGTTTTTACTTTTACATAATTTTCAGTGAAGCCATGTATATACCCCTCTTTATTTTCACTTTCAAATAATACAGTTAGCGTGTTACCTATTTGACTTTCATAAAATGCTCTTCTCTTTTTAACCGATAAACCACGTAGCATTTTACTACGTTTTGCTCTTACATTTTTAGGAACAACACCATCCATTAAAACAGCTTCAGTGTTTGCTCTTTCAGAATAAGTAAAAACGTGTAAATACGAAATATCTAATTCAGATAGGTAGTTGTAAGTATCTAAAAATAATTCATCTGTTTCACCAGGAAAACCAACAATCACGTCTACACCAATACATGCGTTTGGCATAACCTCTTTTATTTTCGTAACTCGATTTGTGTAAATTTTTCTAAGATAACGACGCTTCATTTTCTTTAAAAGTTCGTCACTTCCTGACTGCAGTGGAATATGAAAGTGTGGAACAAAAGTTTCTGAATTAGAAACAAAGTCTATAGTTTCGTCTTTTAATAAATTAGGCTCGATGGAAGAAATTCGAAGCCTATGAATACCTTCTACTTTATCTAAGTTTTGAACTAATTCTAAGAATGTATGCTCATGTTTTTTGTTTCCAAATTCCCCTTTTCCATAGTCACCAATGTTCACTCCCGTAAGAACAATTTCTTTAATTCCTTTCTCAGAAATTTCTTTGGCGTTTTTTAAAACGTTTTCAAGTGTATCGCTACGAGAAATTCCACGTGCTAAAGGAATTGTACAATAGGTACATTTATAGTCACATCCGTCTTGTACTTTTAAAAATGCACGTGTTCTATCTCCAATAGAATAGGAACCAACATAAAAATCAGCATCTTCAATTTCACACGAGTGAACTTCCCCGATACTATTTTTAGCTAAGTCGTTAATGTAACTTGTTACATTAAACTTTTCAGTTGCTCCAAGTACTAAATCTACACCATCAACAGCAGCTAATTCTTCTGGTTTTAATTGGGCGTAACAGCCAACAGCAATTAAGAAGGCTTCTTGGTTTTGTTTTAAAGCTGATTTTACGATTGTTTTAAACCTTTTGTCAGCATTATCCGTAACTGAACATGTATTTATAACATATATATCTGCCTTTTCCTCAAATTCAACACGGCTAAAGCCTTCGTTAACAAAATTTCGAGCGATTGTTGATGTTTCTGAAAAGTTTAATTTGCATCCTAATGTGTAAAAAGCTACTTTTTTATCCGCATTCATTCTTGTACATTTAACCAAATGCAAAAGTACAATATTGAAAATGATTTTTGAAACAGAAAGATTAGTTATTAGAAAGTTGTTAATGAAAGATTTAGAATCTTTTTTTGAGTTAGAAAGTAATCCAAAAGTATTACAATATGCGACAGGTGATGTAAAAACACTATCAGAATGTGAAAATGAGTTGCAGAAATTAATTAATAAGTATGATAAGTCAATTAATGATTTTTGGATTTATGCTATAGTAATTAAAGAAAACTCTAGGTTTATTGGAACTGTGGCATTAGTTAAAGATGAAGAAGGAAATGATGAAATAGGATATAGATTTATCGAACGATACTGGGGTAATGGATATGCAACAGAGGCATGCGGTGGATTAATTAATTATTGCCAAGAAATTGGAATAAAAAAATTAATAGGAAACGTGGTTAAAGAGAATAAAGCTTCGGAGAAAATTCTATTAAAATATGGTTTTCAAAAAATAAAAGAATTCGTGAGTCATGATATTGGTTTACCTGAAACAAAATATGTTTTAAACCTTTAGTGAAAATTAAAATATTAAAACCACTCACTCCGTAGAGTAAGTGGTATAATGTTAATTAAATATCAATTCGATAACCCTAAATTATCTTACAGCTATTGGATAAGATTCACCTCGATAAGAAACTGATCCTGATGATCGTGGTCCGCTTCCTCTGGCATGCATAATACCAGCAACGTGCGGAGAAGCCATAGATGTCCCACTCAATGTTGCGTAACCACCATTTAAGTATGTACTTAATACACTACTTCCAGTTGCTATAACATCAATCGGATTCATATTGTAATTAGAGAACGAAGAGAAAGAACGATTACAAGTCATTGAAGCAACTGTATAAATTCTACTTCCATTAATACAAGCAGGATCATAAAAAGCAGCATTAGATCTACTATTTCCAGCAGCAATGGCAACATACGTTCCTGCATTACCTAAACTTTGTAGTGCGCTTCTGTAAGATGAACGACTAGAGCAACCTGAACCAAAATATCCACCTAAACTAAGGTTGGCAACATCGCCAGGAATATCATATCTACCAACGTGATTTATTCCAGCTAAAATTGTAGATGTACTACTTCCTCCGCTACATCCGAAAACTCTAACAGGCACTACACTAGCTCCCGCAGAAACTCCAACAACGCCAGTTCCGTTGTTAATTGCTGCAGCAGTTCCAGCAACATGTGTTCCGTGACCATTACAATCGTTTGCACTTCCTCCTACAAAAGATCTCGCGTAAGTTGAGTTTGTTACTACATTTAAATCTGGATGATCTAAGTCAATTCCACTATCAATTACCCAAATCCATTGATTTTTTCCAGATCCATTTGCAAAACCTCCGGCTCTAGAGACTCCACATGGTGTTTGTTGTGCCATTTTTTGCGCATCACTGTGTTGTAATGTTCCTTCAATTTTAAATTTAGGAAGTTCTACAACTCTGTCATGTTCAATGAAATCAACGTTCGGATCTTTGGCTAATTCTTCAAACTCTGCATCCGATAATTTTATTGCCATTCCTGAAATTTTAGTAGTGTAATAGTGAAGAACTTTTTTTGAATCTAAACTATGTGTACTTAAAACATCATTCATTTTTCGAATAGATACCTCGGAAAGGTTATCAACAGATTTTGCTTTCGATTCTCTACTAACAAATTTCGTTTGTGACAATGATCGTGAAGCGGGTGTAACTTTTCCTTCGTTGAAAACAACGATATACTGACCTGGAATAATACTTCCATCGCTGGCTGTAGCCTCGATATTTTGATCAGTGTTGACATCATTACTCTCGTTTTGACAAGAGGTAATTACTAGTGCAGCAGTTAATGCACTCAATGTTAATTTAATTAAATTTTTCATGGTTGATTAATTATTTGTTAGGGCAAATTTAGAGATTTAGAACATATAAAAAACATGTCTGATTTTGTAAGTGTTTGTTTTTTAGTGTCATAAAAGTGATAAAAAGAATGGTTTATAAAAATAAAAGCAACACTGTTGCTTTAGTAAAGTCCCATGCTTCAGAATATTTTGATGGTTACTTTTTTTAGGTAAAGTTAAATAAAATAATTTAAATATTTTAACATAAATTAACATAAATTTAACAAAAAACAAGTGCTGTTAACAGTTTTTTTTAGTGGTAAAACCGTTTATTTTTTGTTTAATTTTTTATTTAATTGCTATTTTTTTGATTAAAGTGTATTTTTTTAACATTATGTTAGTTTTATTTCAATTTGTTGTTTTTTTAACAGTATTTTAATTTTTGTTAAAAAATTAACATAAATATTAAGGATTTATGTTTTTCAGATATCCCGTTTTTTGTAAATATGTTTTAAAAGGTATTCTGTCATGGATATGGATATTTAAATTCATTTATTAAACCATTATATTTACATCAGTCGGTTAAAAGAAGACTGTTTATGGGTTATATTATGAAGCCTCAAGCTGAAAATTCTATTTTTAAAATAGCATTACTACTCATGGTTATTTTTAATTCGTGTAGTTCAAGGAAAACTGAATTTGCTGATGATAAAGTTTTTAGGTACAATGAACATTCCAATATTACTTCTCTAGATCCTGCTTTTGCACGTGATCAAAGAAATATATGGGCTGTAAATCAGTTATATGATGGTTTAGTTCAATTAGATGATTCATTGAATGTTCAACCAAGTATAGCACAGAATTGGAAGGTAAGTAGCGATGGAAGGCGATATAAGTTTTATTTGAGGAAAGATGTGTTTTTTCATAAGCATAAGTTATTTGGTAAGAAAAAAACAAGAAAGGTTACGGCTTATGATTTTGAATATTCTTTCGAGAGATTAATAAGTGAAAGTGTTGCATCTCCTGGAGCTTGGGTTCTTCAGAATGTTGAAACTTTTAAAGCAGAGAATGATTCAATATTTGTTATGGATTTAAAACGTCCATTTCCAGCATTCTTAGGATTATTAAGTATGAAATATTGTTCAGTGGTCCCCAGAGAGGTAGTAGAATTCTATGGCAAAGACTTTAGATCAAACCCTGTAGGAACTGGTCCATTTAAGTTTAAACTATGGGTGGAGAACACAAAACTTGTTTTTAGAAAAAATAATAATTATTTCGAAAAAGATGATTTAGATAATTATTTACCGTATTTGGAATCTGTTGCAATTACATTTCTCCCTGATAAACAGAGTGAATTTCTTCAGTTTATACAGGGTAATCTTGACTTTATGAAAAGCGTTGATCCCTCCTATAAGGATGAACTACTAACTACATCAGGTGATTTAGTTGAAAAATACAGTAATGATATTGTGATGCAAAAAGGTGCTTATTTGAATACAGAATATTTGGGCTTCTTTTTAGGAGGACAGGAAAATAATGTGATTAAATCAAAAGAAATTCGACAAGCTATTAATTATGGTTTTGATCGTAATAAGATGATCACCTTCCTCAGGAACAACATTGGAACACCAGCAAATAATGGTTTTATCCCAAAAGGATTGCCTTCATTTAATGGTCAGTCAGGTTATACGTACCAACCAGAAAAGGCTAAAATTTTAGTTGAGAAATATAAAAAAGACAATAACTTGGATAAAGTGGAGGTAAATATTACAACAAATAGTAGTTATTTAGATTTATGTGAATTTATGCAGAGAGAATTAGCAATTGTTGGTTTAAAAGTGAAAGTGGATGTAATACCTCCATCAACATTGCGTCAAGGAAAAGCAAATGGAAAGCTGCCGATATTTAGAGCGAGTTGGATTGCAGACTATCCTGATGGTGAAAATTATTTATCACTTTTTTATTCTAAGAACTTCACACCAAATGGACCTAACTATACGCATTTCTCCAATGATCTATTTGATAAATTATACGAAAAGTCGATACAAGAAGTAAATCGAGATATCCGAGTTGCATTGTATCAAAAAATGGATAGTATTCTTATAAATGAAGCTCCGGTAATTCCTTTGTATTATGATCAAGTTATTAGGTTCACTCAAAAGAATGTAAAAGGCTTAGGAATTAATCCAATTGATTTACTAACATTAAAATACGTAAAAAAATAGAGAATGAGTAAAACTTATTTTTTTAAACTTTTTTAATGTTTTTTTTGTGTTTTTGTTATAAATATTAACATTATTTATGTTTTTGTTAATTTTTTAAGTTAAATATTGTATAATTTAAGATTTTTTTAACTTTCCAAAAACCATTAAAAATCAATCTATTATGAAAAAACCCTTCCTACTGATGGCAGCTTTTCTGTTGTCACAATCAATCTTATGTCAAATTTCAACACCCAAAGACATGGGTGTTATTAACAATCATTTTAACGGTCTGAAAAAAAGAAGTACTGATGCTTCTATTGATTTTTCAGAGTGGAAAGTTACGAGTACGGCTTCCTCTTTGAAAAAAGGTCTTACACATTATTATATTACTCAGTATCATAATAATATTCCAATTATTAACGGTACGTATAATATGTCTGTTTTCAATGGAAAAGTAAATTTTAAGTTGGATCAATTTGTTCCAGCAATTAAAACAAAGCTTAATTCAGCGAAAACATCTGGTATTACTCCCGAAGCAGCTATTCAATCTGTCATAGCTAAACATCGATTAAAGGCTTCTGCAAATTTAATACGTAGTTCTAAGAAGTCGAATAGTGGAGATGATATGATACAATTCATGAATTCTGGAATTACCGAGGATAATGAACCAATCACAGCTCAGAAGGTCTACATATTTCAGGATAATAAATTAAAGTTATGTTGGAATATTAACCTTTATGAACAAGGTGGGCAAAATTGGTGGCATAGTTATATTGATATTTCTTCAGGTGAAATAATTGCAGAGGACAACTGGGTAATCTCTTGTAATTTTGGAGAAGTAGAACACACTCATGTTAAAGGAGAAAGTAATAATCACAAAGAAGTTACAAACTATGTAGAAAAAAATACTAGAATTCCATTTGGTCCTAAATCAATCATGGTTGCTCCTGATTCTTACAATGTTTATGCGATGCCTTTATCTGATCCAGATGACGGAGGAAGAACAATTGTTAATGATCCAGCTAATTTAACGGCGTCTCCTTTCGGGTGGCACGATACAAATGGTGCTTCTGGTGCTGAATATAATATTACAAGAGGTAATAATGTTTGGGCACAAGAAGATGCAAATGGAAATAACGGAACCGGAGCTTCTCCAAGCGGAGGCGCTGGTTTAGATTTTGATTTTCCAGTTAACCTAAACCAGTCTCCTGCGAACTATAGAAATGCATCTACTACTAATTTATTCTATTGGAATAATATTATGCATGATGTTTGGTATCAATACGGGTTTGATGAGGCAAGTGGTAACTTTCAGGAAAATAACTACGGTAAAGGTGGTTCAGGAAGTGATTCTGTAAATGCGGATTCCCAGGATGGTAGCGGACTAAACAATGCAAATTTTGCAACCCCTGGAGATGGAGGAAATCCTCGAATGCAAATGTTCCTGTGGAATCAAACGAATCCTGGAAGAGATGGCTCTTTTGATAACGTAATTATTGCTCATGAATACGGTCATGGTATTTCTACACGTTTAGTTGGTGGTAGAAATAGTAATACTTTAGGTGGTTCTGAGCAAATGGGTGAAGGATGGTCTGATTGGTTTGGACTTATGCTTACAATGAAAGCTGGAGATCAAGGAACTGATAGCAGAGGAGTAGGTAACTACGTTTTAGGACAAAACGATGCAGGTCCTGGTATTCGTCCAACTCCGTACTCTACCAATAGATCTATCAATAATACAGATTATGCTGATATTAACGGTTTAGCTGTTCCTCATGGAGTTGGTTATGCTTTTGCAACAATACTGTGGGATATGACTTGGCTATTAGTAGATCAAGAAGGATTCGATCCAGATTTTTACAATGGAACAGGAGGTAATAATATTGCGATGGCTTTAGTTATCGAAGGATTGAAAAATACAGCTAATAATCCAGGATTTGTTTCTGGTCGTGACGGAATTTTACAGGCTGATCAAGATTTATATGGAGGTCAGTATCGATGTTTAATTTGGAAAGCCTTTGCAGAAAGAGGTGTAGGAGATGGAGCAAATGAAAACTCAAATGGAGGAACAAATACAAATTCAGATCAAACCGTTTCTTTCGTAAATCCTTGTGATGGTGGAGGTCCAGATCCAACTCCAGATGTTTGTTCTGGGGATATAACGACTTTCCCGTTTAGTGAGAGTTTTGAAACTAATTTCGGAGAATGGTCTAATGCGTCTTCTGGAGATGACGTAGATTTTTCTAGAAATTCTGGAGGAACACCATCAAGTAATACAGGACCAACTGCGGCATCAGATGGATCTACATATATTTATGTGGAAGCTTCTGGAAATGGAACAGGCTTCCCAAATAAAAGAGGAGTGTTAAATTCACCATGTTTGAATTTCTCTTCATTGTCAAGTCCTACTTTATCTTTTCAATATCATATGTTCGGTAGTGCTATTAACTCGTTAACAGTTGAAGCGAGAACGGATAATACTGGGGATTGGACTTCTGTATTTACAAGATCTGGAGATCAAGGTAATCAGTGGAATGGAGCAAATATTGATCTAGCTGCATATGCTAGTCAAGCAAGCGTACAATTAAGATTTGTAGTTGTAACAGGTACAGGAAACAGTGGTTGGCAAAGTGATATCGCTTTAGATGAAATTGCTATTCAAAATGGATCAACAGATCCAGGTCCGGGAGACGGATGTTCTGGTGAAGTTACATCTTTCCCGTTTAGTGAAAGCTTCGAAATAAGTTTTGGTGATTGGTCGAATGCCACTACAGGTGATGATATTGATTTCACAAGAGATACTGGAGGAACTCCTTCGAACAATACAGGGCCAAGTTCTGGTGCGGATGGATCTACTTATATTTATGTTGAAGCTTCTGGAGAGGGGACAGGTTTTCCTAATAAAACTGCAATTCTAAATTCTCCATGTTTAAACTTTAGTTCATTAACAGCTCCAAGTTTACAATTCCAATATCATATGTTTGGTAGTGCCATTAACTCTTTAACCGCCGAAGCTAGAACAAATAATACAGGAGCATGGACTTCAATTTTTAGTCAAAATGGAGATAAAGGAAATCAGTGGAATGCTGCGAATGTTGATTTAACGGCTTATGCAGGAGAATCAAGTGTACAGATTAGATTTACTGTTGTTACTGGTTCAGGAGCTAGTGGCTGGCAAAGTGACATCGCTTTGGATGCAATTTCTGTAGAAGAGGCTACAGGCAATCCTGACCCTGGATGTGATACTTTAGACTTTAATAGTTTCACAATTACACCTTTCTCTAATCAAGATTCTGCTGGTAATTTCTCTATTGGAAATGGAGGTGCCTCTTTGACTTTAACAAATAATACATGGAAGTATATCCCATTTGATTATGTTGTCACGCCAAATACTGTAATTGAATTTGAGTTTAGTAGTACTTCTCAAGGAGAAATTCATGGTGTAGGTTTCGAAGATGATAATACTTTAACTTCAACTAGATATTTTAAAGTACATGGAACTCAAAATTATGGTATTACCAATTTTGATAATTACGCTGGAGGAACACAAACGTATGTGATTCCAGTAGGTGATTCTTATACGGGAACTATGGATCGTTTAGTATTCATTAATGATAATGATGCAGGTTCAGGTAATACTTCTACATTCACAAATGTGAAAATTTATGAAGGATCATGTAGTGCTTCTCTTGTTGAAGTTGCAAGTTTTGGAACTAGAGTAGATGTATTAGGAGATGAAGATGAAAATGCTTTAGCTTCTGTAGCTGTTGCTCCTGTGCCAATTAAGAAAGGTAATCTATTAAAAGTTTTAACTTCAAGTAATAACTTATCAAATACTAGGTATAGTGTAATTAATGTGCTAGGTCAAGTTTTAGATAGAGGAGTATTAAATACAACAAATACAATTAATATTGATCGTTTCGATTCTGGAGTATATATTTTAAGGTTAGAAAACTCTTATACAAAAGCAAACAAACGTTTCATAATTGAATAACAATAGTTTCTTAGAGTAGGAATTATTGTAAAACTAGAAAGCCTCTTGAATTTCAAGAGGCTTTTTTATGCTTTAACATGACGAAATTAGAAAACTAATTCCTTTATTTTCTTTGTTATTGCTTGTTTAATATCTGTAGGGTATGATCGATCTCCGTGAAAAATATCAGCCATAGCATCACTGAAACGCTGACCGTATTTTTTCAACATAACATTCCTAATTGTTTTTTGTTCGTAAAACCATTTCGCTAACCATAAACCTGTTTTAATTTCAGGAATCAACTTTTTGTTAAGTTTGTCGTTATATAATTCAGTTGCTTTTTGCAGATTTAAATCACTTTCACTAATTGCTTCAGCTACCAGAACTCCGCTGTAAATTGCGTTAGAAATTCCTTCGGCTGTTATCGGATCAGCGAATCCAGCTGCATCTCCAATTAAGAATACATTGTTTTTGATAAAACCGTCAGTTCTTGGAGCAATTGGTATTTGAAAGCCATGTTGAGATTCTTTCAAAATAGTTTTAATTCCAATAGTCTCAAGATATTCTTGATAATATTTCTTTAAATTAATACGAGTCTTTTTGGTTGAAGCAACTCCAACTGATAAATGATTTTTTTTTGGAAAATTCCATGCATAACCGTAAGGAATTGCATCAATATCAAAGCGCACCTGGTCTTTTAATCTATTAAAATCTTCTTCAGGAACTTCAATTTCATATTCTAAGGCAGGAATCAACTTTCTTGTCTCTTCTGTCCAACCAGCCATTTTTGCTGTAGGACTTAAAGCACCGTCTGCAGCTACTACGAACTTAGCAACCAACTTAGTTTTATCAGTAGTTAAGATTGCATTATCACCGTCAAAAGTTATGTCTGTAAGTTTGTTTTCTTCTAATAACTTGATTCCTTGTCTTTTGGCTTCTTCAACAATTAAGTTGTCAAAAGAATCACGCATAATCATAGTGATTGTCGGATCTTCTCTCTCTGTTTTGAAGTGTAACGTATTTCCAAGAAAAATATCAACTGTATGGAATTCACGTTCAACTACGGAACTTATATCAAAAGGTAAATTTCTTCTTCCTCTGTAAACAAAACCGCCACCACAAGTTTTATATCTTGGTAGTTTTTCTTTTTCAATAAGTACTGTTGAAATTCCTTTTTTTGCTAAATGAAAAGCAGTTGAGGCTCCCGATGGTCCGCTACCAATTACAGCTACATCAAAATGTTCCATGAAAGTTAGTAATTAAAATCAGTTAAATAGTGCGCTAAGATAGTTATTCAAAATTTATTCTTGACATTATAGGAAAGTGATCCGATAATTTTTCTGAGTAAGTTTTAAAATTATGAATTTTAGTGTTTTTATCTGTTAAAATAAAATCAATCCGAACGGGGAAGAAATAATTGAAAGATTTTCCAAGACCACTCCCTGCGACCTCAAAAGCATCTTTTTTATTTTTTGATATTTGACGATACACCCAAGAAAACGCGGTGTTGTTAAAATCTCCGCAAATAACTTGTTTACCTTTCCATTGCTGCTCATGAGTTAGAAATGTTTCTACCTGTGAAGCTTGTTTTTGAAATCCTATTTTCAGACGATCTATTAGTTTTTCCGAATTTACTTCTCCAAAATTCTCTTTTTGTGGATTTAATTTTAATGATTGAAGGTGGATATTATATATTCTTACCGTATCGTTATTTTTTAGAATATCAACAAAAATTGCATTATTCGCACTATGTTTAAAATCGAGTGAACCTTTGTTGATGATTTTATATTTTGAAAAAATTGCTAATCCAAAATTTTGTGTTTTCGACTTTGGAACAAAATATTTATAGTTAAAATCGAAATTTCTTTTTTCCGAATTATGAAATTCTTGGATTGCTAAAATGTCTGGATCTTTATCATTGATGAAGTTCATGATTTTTTCATCAATGTCTTTTTCTTTGGACCATTTATAAAAATTGAACATTCTCACATTATAACTCATCACTTTAACATCAGAATTTAAGGCAATGTCTTTTTTAGAAATTTTTATAAATGGAGGAAAAAATAGCCATCCAAAGAATAAAACGACGCCCGATAATAAAAAGTGCTTTTTAAGTTTAATAATCCAATATAAAAAGAACAAAAAATTAAGAACAATAAGGAAAGGTACCGCCAAACTAACAACCGAAAATACAGGAACAGTCTTAGGTGAAACAAATGCTAAAAAATAGGATAGTAGTAATACAGTTGCAACGATAGAGTTAATAAAGCATAGCAACTTATTGAATAAATTAAACTCTTTTTTCTTGGTCATTATTTTGGGTTTCCTTGCTTGAACAAGAAATCTTTTTCTTCTTTTGTTAAGGCATCATAACCAGATTTACCAATTTTGTCTAAAATAGCATCGATTCTTTGCTGATTATCAGATTTTCTATTAGTATCGTTTCTTCTAGGTTTATCTGACTTGTATACAGTTTTTAAATTTTTTTTATCTCGTTTGAACCACTTTTTAAGACTTGATAAGAACTTAATTTCCTTATTGCTAGATTGCTGTACGTAAATAAAACCGAATAGTGCACCACCTAAATGAGCGAAATGTCCACCACCATTACTTCCAGCTAAACTAATTAAATCCATTAAAACAAAGAACGCAGCTAATTGCCATACCTTAATAAAAACATTTATTAAAGGAATTTTTAGTTCATAGTTAGGAATGTATGTCGCGGTACCAATTATAATTGCACTTACTCCAGCAGAAGCTCCAACTAACAAATGATTAATTGAATTAAATGCAGGGAAATAGTTCATAGCAATCATAAAGAAAATACCTCCGAATATGGTTCCTAATAAATAGAAGTTTAATAGTTGTTTAGGAGTAAAATATTCTGAGAATAATCTTCCGAAAATATAAAGCCAAATACAATTTGATAATAAATGAAAGAAATCTGCGTGTAAAAAACCGTAAGTAATAATTGACCATGGCTTTGTGATATACGCATCCAAAGAAGAAGATAACGCAAACCACTGATCTATAAAGTTTACTTGATTATTGAATAACCCGCTAAAGGAAGAAATGAGTAATTCAAATATGAAAACAGCGACATTAATGTAGATGATTTTTTCCAACATCGACGCTCTTAAAAAATGTTGTTTTAATTTTTCCATAATACTTTAATTCATTCTGAACTGATTATTTTTCCAATATCTAACTAGTATAAATCCAATCAACATTCCGCTTAAGTGTCCTAAATGTGCAACATTGTCCCATGAGAAACCTGCGAACTCCATCGATAACTCATATACTATTAAAAGAGGAATAAAGTATTTTGCTTTTATCGGAACAGGAAGGAATATCATCATTAACTCTACATTAGGGAATAAAATACCAAATGCCATTAATAACCCAGCGATAGCTCCTGATGCTCCTAGCATTTGGCCATTTATTAAGGCATTTAATCCTCCTAAACTAGGATCTGCATAATTTTTTGATTGAGTTATTATCTCAGCACCTTCAGTTAAAATTAAATTTATTGCTTCATCAGGAAAGTCATCTACACTACTTTGTATTTGTAAGTATTTAATGAAAATATAAATTACGGCAGATCCTATACCTGTGAGAAAGTAGAATGTTACAAACTTCCTAGTTCCCCATATTTGTTCTAAAGCACTACCAAACATCCAAAGCGCAAACATGTTGAATAAAATATGTGCAAAACTTCCATGCATAAACATGTAAGTGATTAACTGCCAGTATTCAAACAAAGGACTTTCAGTGGAATGTAAAGAAAGTAGCTTTATTACATAATTAGAGTTTAAAAAATAATAGGTAGCAACAAAGAAGATAATGTTGACTATTATTAAATGTTTTACAGCATCGGTTAATCTTTGCATAATTTACTTGCTAAAAATAGTATCAATTTCCTGTAAAGTTAAGGTTTTAAAAGTTGGTTTTCCTAAAGGAGAAACACTTGGCTCTTTACATGAAAATAAGTTATTTACTAAAGTTTCTTGTTCTTTTCCTGATAAAATGGTCCCAGTTTTAATGGCTAACGATTTCGCAAACGATTTTGCCATAACATCAAAATGGCTAAAACTAGCGTCTGGAACTTCTAATTTAACGTCATCTAGTAATTGTTCCAAGATTAATGTAATTTGGCTTTCAGAAATCGAGGTTGGAATTCCTCCAATTACAACTGTGTCATCAGAAAACTCATTAAAAACAAAACCAGCGCTTTCTAAGTCAGCTTTCATTTCTTTAATCATTTCAATATCTGTTTGAGAGAATGAAATGTTTATCGGGAATAATAATTGTTGACTGTTCGCCTCTTTAACGGTAATATGTTCTAAATATTCTTCATATAACACACGTTGGTGTGCTAAAGTTTGGTGAATTAAAACAACTCCAGATTTAATCAAGCTTAAAATATATTTTTTTTGAATCTGAAATGTTTTAGTGGTTTCAGTTTCTTTTTCTGATTGGAAAAGTTCTTGTGAATTAGATGAATGTTGGGTTTCTATGTCAAGATTTGCATATAAAGATTCCCAATTTCCCGTATCCTTTTTAAAGTTACTTTGATATGTTGTTTTACTTGGACTAAAAGAAGTTGTTTCTCTACTTACCGGTTTACTTTCTATTGGATTGTTATTGAAAGGATTGAAAGTCGGATCAACAATAATCTTCGGTGTAGAAACCCTTTGTTTATCTTTAAACTCATAAGGCGTATCTAAAGTTGCATCTCTATTAAAGTCTAGTAAGGGAGCAACATTGTATTGTCCTAAACTGTGCTTTACGGTAGCTCGAATAATTGCATATAAAGCTTTTTCATTATCGAACTTAACCTCAGTTTTTGTTGGGTGAATATTTATATCAATAGTATTCGGTGGAACGTGGAAATAAATAAAATATGTTGGATGAACTCCTTGATCTAGTAAACCTTCGAAAGCACTGTTTACGGCATGATTTAAATAAGAACTTTTTATAAATCGATCGTTCACAAAGAAAAACTGTTCACCTCTTTTCTTTTTAGCGAATTCAGGTTTTGCTACGAATCCTTGAATTGATATAATATCAGTTTCCTCATTAACAGGAACTAATTTTTCATTTGTTTTAGTTCCAAAAATAGAAACGATACGTTTTCTTAAATTACTACTTTTTAAATTGTAAACTTCATTGTTATTATGATGAAGAATAAAAGTAATATTTGGGTGAGCTAATGCAATACGTTGAAACTCATCAATAATGTGACGAGTTTCTACAGTATCTGATTTTAAGAAATTTCGACGAGCAGGAATATTATAAAATAAGTTTTTTACGGCCAAACTTGTTCCTTGTGGAGTTGAGGTAACCTCTTGTGAAATTACTTTACTTCCTTCAATTTTTATGCAAGTTCCTAATTCTTCTTCTATTTGTTTTGTTTTCAGTTCTACATGAGCAATTGCCGCTATTGACGCTAAAGCTTCACCTCTAAAACCTTTTGTATTTAAATTAAATAAATCTTCAGCATTTTTAATTTTTGATGTAGCATGGCGCTCGAAACATAAACGAGCATCCGTTGTACTCATCCCTTTTCCATTGTCAATTACTTGAACTAACGTTTTTCCTGCGTCTTTTAATAATAAAGTGATATTTGTAGAACCCGCATCAATAGCATTTTCTAAAAGTTCTTTTACTACAGATGCTGGGCGTTGCACAACTTCACCAGCTGCTATTTGATTGGCAACGTGGTCAGGAAGTAATTGAATAATATCTGACATTAATTTTTTTCTATTATGCTCTAAGGATGTAAGCTACAATTCCAAATAAAATTGCAACAATAATAGCAATTCGAAGTGTTGAATTATAGTCTCCTGAAGTTTTTGTTTTTTTCCAAGTATTCCTTAGTTGTCCTTTTTTTATAGTTACATATTCCTTTTTGTCTTCTGAAACATTTTCAACTGTTGTATCTACGTTTTCATATTTCTTTTTGATCTTTTCTAATCGTTCCTTTCGCTCATCATAATAACGAGGTTTGTAGTCAAACGTATAATAAGATCTTCCTTTTAAAACTTTACTCCATCCAAACATAGTACTAAATATTAAAGTTAGGTTTCTAGTAATTCAAAAACCAGACCAAAAATGGTATATCAAAATTACGGAATTAATGATAAGCTATCAAGAGAGTTTATGAAATTAAAAAAGCCAAGACCATGAAATCTTGACTTCTTTAAAAGTATATTTACTATTCTAAGAATAAAAATTAGAAACCAACGCTGTTGGTCTTTCTTCCAATATTTTTAATAGCTGCCATTTTAACTGCTGCAACTGCACATTCTACACCTTTATTTCCCAATTTTCCTCCTGAACGATCGATAGATTGTTGCCTCGTATTATCTGTTAAAACACAAAAAACCACAGGAACATCATATTGAAGGTTTAAATCCTTTATTCCTTGAGTAACTCCATCACAAACAAAGTCAAAATGCTTTGTTTCTCCTTGAATAACGTTTCCTACTGCAATAATAGCATCTAGTTTTTCAGTTTCAATCATTTTTTTACATCCGTAAACAAGTTCAAAACTTCCGGGTACGTCCCAAGAAACGATGTTTTCAGTTAATGCACCACAGTCAACGAGTGTGTCAATTACTCCTTGATGTAAATTTTTAGTGATCTCAGGGTTCCATTCGGAAACAACAATCCCAAATCGAAAACCCTTCGCATTTGGGATTGTGTTTTTATCGTAATATGATAAATTCGTTGTAGCCATTTCAAATAGTCATTGCGAATGTCGTGAAGTAATATTTAGGGAAATTACTTCGTCATTCTTCCTCGTAATGTCGAGAATTACAATTGTTTATTGTGCGTATTTTGCACTGTTGATGTACTTATCAATGTTTCTACCAATTTGAGTTGTAGCGTATTTTTCTTTAATGACATTAAATAAACCTTCCGCTTTACTGTACTCTTTTAATTGCATAGCAGTTTGACCTGCTTTGAGTAAAAACATTGGAGAAGTAAAATCGTTTTCTTTTTTGTATCCAGCTTTTTCATAATATTCTAAAGCTTCTTTTGGCTGGTTAATATCTGCAAAAGCATCACCTATAGCTCCTAAAGCTGTTGGTCCTAATAATTCATCTTCAGAATCAAATTGCTCTAAGTACTCAATAGCTTCAGTATATTTCTTCATTTTTAAATAAGAAATCCCTGCGTAATAGTTAGCTAAGTTTCCAGCCTTAGTACTTCCATAAGTTTTTGCGATGTCTAAAAATCCATATTTACCATCACCACCTTCTAAACCTAACATATACAAACTATCAGCTTTCACACCTGCAGCAGTTTCAGCTTTATCAAAGAAAGACCTTGGATAAGCTAACTCATTTGATGCATCTATTTCAGTTGGCTCAGAAATAAACTTAGTGTATCCTAAGTATAAAAGGATTAAAGCAGCTACAGCTATTAAACCAAAAAACAAAGGTTTACTATTTTTTTCAATCCATTCTTCTGATTTATTAGCGGCCTGATCTAGTCCTTCAAATGCTTTAGCCACATCACTTTGCGACTCGTCAAATGTCTCTTCAATAGTATTTTCTACAACCTTTTCTTTCTTCGGTTTATATCCTCTCTTTTTATATGTTGCCATAATTCTTATAAAATTAGTCGGGCAAAAATAGTTTTTTTAATTGGATTTTAAAAGCTGATTTTTCGTTAATTTGCACTTCTTGTTTAGAAACCAGCTTGTACGTGTATTTACAGAAAATATCCTTAGTGAATTTTAAAAATATTGAAAGCCACACTTTTAATTTCAAAAAGAAGATTAATTGTTTTGTAGGAAACAATGGTATTGGTAAAACAAATGTATTAGATGCGATCTATTATTTATCTTTTTCTAAAAGTTATTTTAATCCCGTAGCCAGTCAAAATATTCGTCACGATCAAGATTTTTTTGTTGTCGAAGGGGAGTATTTAGTCAATGAAAGAATCGAAAAAATTATTTGTTCATTAAAAAAGGGACAAAAGAAAGTTCTTAAACGAAATGGTAAAGTTTATGATCGATTTTCCGATCATATTGGTCAATTTCCTTTAGTCATTATTTCTCCAGCAGATCGTGATTTAATTATCGAAGGGAGTGAAACGAGAAGAAAATTTATTGATGGTGTTATTTCTCAACAGGATAAGTTGTATTTGAAAACCTTGATTTCTTATAACAAAGTAGTAAGCCAGAGAAATGCATTATTGAAGTTTTTTGCTGCGAATAGAACATTTGATGAATTAAATTTAAGTGTTTATAATGATCAATTGATTCAATTTGGAACGGAGATTCATGAGAAAAGAAAATCATTTTTAAAAGACTTTGTGCCAATTTTTAATCAAAAATATCAGATTATATCCAATGAAAATGAAATTGTATCGTTACATTACAAGAGTCAACTAAATGATATTTCTTTTGCTCAATTATTGAAAAATAATTTAGAAAAAGATAAAGTCTTGCAATACACTTCTGTTGGTGTTCATAAAGATGATTTGAACTTTGAGATAGGTAGTTTTCCAATAAAAAAATTTGGATCACAAGGTCAACAAAAGTCATATTTAATAGCGTTGAAATTAGCTCAGTTTGAATTTATAAAAGAACAGTCAAAAATTACTCCCATACTGTTATTAGACGATATTTTTGACAAGCTGGATGAAAATCGAGTAGCGCAAATTGTTGATTTGGTGAATAAAGATGAGTTCGGCCAGATATTTATAACAGATACTCACTTTGAGAGAACAGAAGCCGTTGTGAAGTTGAGTAATAAACCTTACGAAATTTTTAATTTAGGTAATTCATAAGTACACGAACTAATGGCAAAGAGAGAAAATGAAAGTTTTTCAATAAAAGATTTAATGGGGGCTTTTATCAAAGAGAACAAACTTGAAAAGGGTTTTCGTAAAATTCATATTGAAGAGGCTTGGGTTAAATTAATGGGGCCTGGCGTTGCTTCGTATACAAGTGAAGTAAAACTTCAGAACGGAACTCTAGTAGTACGTTTAAACTCCTCAGTACTTAGAGAAGAACTTAGTTACGGAAAAGAGAAAATTGTAACAATGATAAATGAGGAAATGGGAGAAGATATTGTTAAGAAATTAATGCTCGTTTAATTAATTTTTGTAAAAATCATCATCAGTAAAAACTTTTCCATTCGAATCAATTACCACGGCATTTAAACGTTTAGATACCTGATACATTTTTAATAGAATTTCTTTTGTAGGATTTTTAGCTCGAATAAATCCGTTATTAAATTCAAATATAAATTTTGAGTCATTGTAAGAATAGCGTATTAACGATATATTAGAATTATCAGAATTTTTATTTTTTGATTCAATGGATTTTAAGCTTGAATCCATTTGAATGTAATTAAACCAATCTTTTTTTGCAATCGCGTTTTCTCCTTCTGGCTTGGTAATAAAAACCTCATAAGTTTTTTGTTGATTAGTATTTTGGGTAAAAATCGTCTGGATGGCAAATAAACTAAAACAAATAAGTACTACAGCATTTCTCATAAGGTTAAATTACATTGAATATTACGGGCGAATTTAAATAAAAAACTCGTTACTGTTACGTAACGAGTTTTTAAAAATATTATTTTTTGAAATGAAATTTAAAACATTTCTCTACCAGCAAAATGGAAATTTCCTTCTATTTCAGCGTTCTCATTAGAATCAGAACCGTGAACAGCGTTTTCTCCGATTGAAGTAGCATAAAGCTTTCTGATTGTACCTTCAGCAGCTTCAGCAGGGTTAGTAGCACCAATTAACGTTCTAAAATCTTCAACAGCATTTTCTTTTTCTAAAATTGCAGCAACAATAGGACCGCCAGTCATAAACTCAACCAATTCTCCAAAAAACGGACGCTCTTTATGAATAGCATAAAAAGTTTCAGCATCACGCTTAGTCATGTGTGTTTTTTTCATTGCTACAATTCTAAACCCAGCAGCATTAATTTTTTCTAAAATAGCACCAGTATGTCCATTTTCTACAGCATCTGGTTTAATCATTGTAAAAGTTCTATTCGTTGCCATTTGTTTTTTAATCTGATTATAATTTCGCGCAAAAATACATTTTTTAATGTTACCGACAAGTTAACTATTGTTTAGAGTGTATAAATGTCTCGTAATTAATTTCTGTTAAAACAAATATGGGCTATGTGATTTTTTATTTGTAATGTATTGTAACAGTGCTTTTGTTGTTTATTTAGAGAATTAACATTTTTTATATTGTTTACTCAAAAGAATATTAAATTGTATATTCGCCCTTTATGATTTTAAAGAACTTTGAAGCGCTAAAAGCGTACCTAGAAACGCCTCGGAATATTGTAATAATAGGGCATAAAAATCCGGATGGAGATGCCGTGGGTTCTACACTTGGTTTAAAACATTATCTTGATTTAAAAGGACATAGAGCACAAGTGTTAATGCCAAATGAATTCCCTGATTTCTTGCATTGGATTCCTGGAGTAGAAACTGTTTACAGATTTGATCGTCAAAATAATCAATGTGTAAAAGCACTTAAAAAGTCTGAAATTATATTCTTGCTTGACTTTAATGCGTTACATCGTGTAGGCGATGATATGAAAAATACTTTAGAAAAGTATGAAAACGATTTTGCATTAATTGATCATCATCAACAACCAGATGAATTTACATATATGTATTCAGATACTGAAATATGTTCAACATGTCAGATGATATACAGTTTTATCGATATGATGGGAGACTTTGATTTAATTGAGAAGAATATCGCTACTTGCTTGTATACTGGAATTATGACAGATACTGGGTCTTTTAGATTTCGATCAACTACAAGTAAAACACACAGAATTATTGCCAATTTAATTGATAGAGGAGCTCAAAATGATAGAATTCATAGTAATGTTTATGATGCGAATTCTTACAGTAGGTTGCAGCTTTTGGGGCAATCTCTAACCAATCTTAAGGTTCTTCCTGAGTTTAAAACGGCATTCATTACTTTATCTCAAGAGGAGAAGAATAAATTTAATTATGAGAAAGGAGATACCGAAGGTGTTGTGAATTATGCTCTTTCAATAAAAGGGATTGTGTTTGCTGTTATTTTTATTGAAGATATTGAGCAAGGAATTATTAAAATCTCCTTTAGATCAAAAGGAAGTTTTTCTGTAAATAAATTTGCTAGGTCTCATTTTAACGGTGGGGGACATGATAATGCTGCTGGTGGAAGGTCAACAATTTCTATGGAAGATACGGTAGAGAATTTTAAATCATTATTACCTCATTATAAAGAAGAACTATTAGTTTCATATGAAGAGTAAATTATATATAATTTGTGTAATGATTTTAGGTTTTGGAGGGTGTAAGGAATTAGAACCTAGAAGACCTAAACAACATTCGATTACTAACTTTTATAAAGAAGTTATAGCTCAAAATAAAAAGTTAAATGCTTTAGAGACAGAGAAGATTAAAAGTTATTTCAAGCAAGATACATTAAATACATATCATTCCTCGGCTCATGGTTTTTGGTACTCTTATCAAAGTAAAGATACAGTTTCTATCTATTCACCTGGTAAAGGTGATGTAGTAAAGGTTCGTTACAATATTACCAAACTTAATAACGATTCTTTTTATGATTATCAAACAAAAGATTATATCGTAGATAAGGAGGATTTTATTCCTGGTTTACAAGAAGGAATAAAGTTGATGAAAAAAGGAGAAACTATTACATTTGTAATTCCTTCATACCGAGCTTATGGTGTTACGGGTGATGGACACAAAGTAGGAATGAATCAAACATTAAAAAGTACATTAACATTAATAGAAATAAAAAAACTAAATAATGAAAGTAAGTAAGATTGTAGCAGTTGCTGTTTTAGGATTAACAGTAATGTCGTGTGGTAAGCAATTAGGAGGAACTAATAAAAGCTTAGAAACTGAATTAGATTCAGTAAGTTATTCATTAGGATTGAATACAGGAGTAAGAATGAGAGCAGATCCAAATGCAAAAGAATTAGATCCAGAATTGTATGTTCAAGGTTTTTTAAATGGTGCAGATTCAACAAATATTAAAATTAATATTGATGAAGCTGTTCAACTTATGAGGTCTTACTTCCAAAGAAAGCAAATGGAGGATATGGAGAAAAGAAAGAAGGAAATGGAACAAAAAGCTGAAATTGAACATGCTGATTATAAGAAAGAAAATGAAGCATTTTTAGCAGAAAATAAAGGTAAAGAAGGAGTTGTAACTACAGAAAGTGGTTTACAGTATATCGTTTTAAAAGAAGGAAACGGAGCTTCTCCAAAGATTGCTGATTATGTAAGAGTTCATTATCACGGAACAACTATAGATGGTAATGTTTTCGATAGTTCTATAAATAGAGGAACTCCCGCTGAGTTTGGAGTAACACAAGTGATCAAAGGTTGGACTGAAGGTTTACAATTAATGAAAGAAGGTTCAAAGTTTAAGTTCTTTATACCTCAAGAGTTGGCTTACGGATTTCAAGGTAGTAGAAACGTTATCAAACCTTATTCAACTTTAATTTTTGAAGTTGAGCTATTAGAAGTTAAATCTTCGACCAAACCAGCTGCTGACGGACATACTGATCATAGTGGTCCTGATCACAAGCATCATGATTAAGAATAATGTAATTTCAGAGCATCAACAAATGTTGGTGCTTTTTGTTTATTAAAATATAAGTATGAAGATTTTTAAATTTTTTCTTTTAGTCTCAATTGTAATTGTATCATGTAAAACAGTTAAATATCCTGACTTATCAGACGGATTGTATGCAGACATTCAAACAAATAAAGGTGATATTTTGGTGAAACTTCACGCGGATATAGTACCTATGACGGTAGCAAATTTTGTATCCTTAGCTGAAGGTAATAATCCGAAAATGATTGATTCAATGAAAGGAAAGCCTTTTTATGATGGCGTAAAGTTTCATAGAGTTATAAAAGATTTTATGGTTCAAGCTGGTCAACCAAAAGGTCAAGGTCGTAGTTCAGTAGGGTACAAATTTGATGATGAATTTCCTTTAAATGAATCAGGTCAACTTATTTACAAGCACGATTCGGAAGGTGTTCTTTCTATGGCGAATGCTGGTCCAGCTACAAATTCTTCTCAATTTTTTATAACGCACAAAGCGACTCCTTGGTTAGATGGTAAACATTCAGTTTTTGGAAAAGTAACATACGGACAGAACATTGTAGATACGATTGCTCAAAATGATATTATTGAAAAAGTAGATATCATTAGGATTGGTCAATCAGCAAAAAAATTTAATGCTGCTGATGTCTTTATACAAGAGTTAAACAACGCTGAGGAAAGAAAGAAGGAGAGAAGAAGAAAAATTGCAGTTGCCAAGGAAAAAATTAGAAAAGAAATGGATTACTATAGTTCTTCTGTAACGAGTTCTGGTCTAAGGTTTTTACAAATTGAAAAAGGAACTGGTAAAAAAGTAAATCCAGATTTACCAACAACTGTTCATTATCATTTATATGATGATTTAGGTAATAAGATCGCATCGAGTTTAGATCAAAAAGAACCGTTCACATTTACAATTAATGATCCAAATTTACCACTTATTGCAGGATGGAAAGAAGGGGCGAGGATGATGAGTGAAGGTGGTAAAGCCAGATTATTTATTCCTAGTTATTTAGGATATGGTGAAGTTGGTAGGTTGCCAGTTATTAAACCAAATACAGATTTAATTTTTGAAATACACGTTTTAAAAGTTGGTAAGTAGTTTGTTAGATATTATAAAATCAAAAGATGCTGAGCTATTGATTTTCCTAAATAATTTAGGTAGTGAAAAATGGGATGCATTTTGGTTAACAGTTACAAATCAGTTTAATTGGATTCCTCTTTTTGTGATTATTTTAGCGTTAATTTATATCCAATTTGGATTAAAAAAGACACTTTTTTCGTTGTTATTTATAGCGCTTATGGTTACATTTTCAGATCAATTTACTAATTTGATAAAAAATACAACAGGTAGAATTCGTCCTTGTAATACTGTTGAGTTACAAGAGTATTTAAGACAATTTACATATAAACCAAGAGGTTATAGTTTTTGGTCTGGTCATGCTTCATTGTCTACAACATTTACAACATTTATAATACTTTGGTTGAGACGTAAATTCAAATTTATTTTCTTTCTGATTTTATTCCCTTTAGTTTTCGGTTATAGTAGAGTGTATTTAGGTGTGCATTATCCAGGAGATATAACCGTAGGATATCTATCAGGGATAGTTTTAGGAACGTTGTTCTATAAATTATACAGTTTACTTTATCTGAAAATATTTAAAGAAAACCTAGTTCAGTCTAATTAGGTATTTTTTTCCTAGAGTTCCTTCACGGGTGCTCGTATTAAGAAATTTTCCTTTTAGTTTTGTTATTCGGTAATAATTGAATTCTTTCAAAACTGTAAAGGAAATTTTTTTGTTCTTAAATAATTTAAGGTCCTTTTCATTGGCATAAAAAGAGGCTTCTTTTATGTTGTCTATGTCTTCTATATTTACTCGGTAAATAGGTTTGATACAATAAAATTCAAAACCAAAATTACGACTGTTGTTATTGAGTAAATTTATATTTTAAAGTTGTTTTTATTTACATATCTCGCAGCACAAACACCTCCTTGGTATTTAAAAAGAGTAGGATAGAAGTGGGTAAGCATAAATCCGTATAAGAAGCAAAAAGAGATGGATGATAAGTAAAAGCTTCTATTAATTTTGTCTTTGTTGTTATTGAAAACTTGAGTTATTCCAAAAACACATAAACTTAGTAGAAGTACTATCCAGAAATTGAAATCAGGTTTCATTAAAATACTTATTCCAATAATTGCTATAATTGAAATCGAAATTAAAATCCATTGAGATATAACAAATGTTTTCTGAAGATTTCTATAGCGAGATTTAAGTTTGATAATAAAGTCAGCAGTAATTATCGCCATAAGCGGGAACACAATATTGGTATAATGTGCTAATTTGAATTTACTTAATGAAAAAACTAAAATTGTTGCTAATGTTCCGAACAAGGTATAATATTCTTCGTTCGTATTTACTGATTTCAGATTTCTCTTAATCTTTAAGAATGACGTAATATAAAATATAATAGACCAAGGTAAAAACGCCCATAATATTGTATGAACAAAGAAGAAAGGATCTCCGTGACCTTTGATTGGTCCAGTATTAAAAAATCGACCGAATTGACTATCCCATAAAAAGAATTTTATATCTGAAACATCGGTTTTTCCAAAAACAATTTTTTCCGGATGTATGTCAAACTGCAAGTATAATGTGTAAATCTCAGGAAGAATAAAAACAGATACCAATAGTAATCCTAGAATCCATATCGGGTTTATAATCTCTTTCCATTCTTTTGTGATAATAAAATGGTCTCTTAAAGCGGCAACAATTGGAATCATAGCGAATATTTCGTTTATGATAATAGCAAAAGCACAGACCAAACAAGCCATTACTAAATCAGTCCATTTCTTATTTTGAATATAAAGGTAAAAACAATATAAACTAGCTATGATAAACCCTGTTAAATAAGGTTCCGCCCTAACATCAAAATTTGAAATTACACTATGTAATGAAGTTGCTAAAATTATTGCGGCTAAAGTTGTCGTTTCTTTATTATAGTTATTTAAAGTGAATTTATAAGTTGCCCAGATTCCTAATAAAAAGAACAAAACAATAGTTAATCTAAATGCAAAATTGGAGATTCCAAAAATTTTAAAAGATAAAGCTGTTAGCTAGAAAGGTAAGTGTGGCCTATCAAGCAAATCTTTATCTAAAGAATACAAGTTTACAAAATCATTATTCAATTGCATTTCCTGAGCAATCGAACCATAAAGAGCTGCGTCAGGCGGCATCATATCTAAAGGAAAACCTAATAATGTGACACAAACTATTAATAATATAATAGTTAACAATGATTTGTTATTACTCATTTACAGTAATGCTTTTAATCGGACTTAATCGTATGTAGTTTATTTCAGGATTAGAAGTGCCAATTAATTGAATTCTACTTGGATTAAATTTTGAATCGGATATGTTGAAGTTAAATTCAATTTTATCGTTAATTAACATAGCAGGGAATACTTTTTTAACTCTTCCAACACTTAATGCTACCGCTAGTTTTAATGAATTCAATTTACTTAACATTTTTCCTGAAGCCAAAACTTCAAAAGAATTATTAGTATTTTTTGTTAAAATTAAATTATCTGAAAAATCTATTTCAATTGAATTGTTTTTACTGTATGAATTATTAATGTACTTGTAGTAAATTTTTCCTTTATTCTTTTTAGGTAAAGAATCTGTAGGTGAATTGTTTTTACTAATGCCAACTAAAACAGCATTCTCAATTGTATAATTTTTATTGTATGTGTAAAGATCATATTGATTTTTTCTACTGTCCCAAGAGTTTAATTGGTATGGTCTTCTCCCAGAGTAGAACCAATAAAGAGAGGTGGTTTGATAAGAGTTGTATACTAAAGGTGTTTTATCTTTAATTTTTTCATCCAAAGCTACAATCCATTTTTTGTTTCCATGTATCTCAAATTGTTTAGGAAATAACCCGTCTGTAGCTATTATTAATCGTAAAAAAGATGAAGCTACTAATGTTACAATCGCTAAAATTTTGAATAGTTTTATGTCTTTTTGGTTTTCTACTAAGTAGTTAAAAGGAATTACGATTAATGGTATTGATATCGGAACAATCCACTGTGCTTGTGCATGAGTACTGAAGGTACTTATAAAAAAGAAGCTAATAAATCCTATTACAATGAAGTTCAAAGCTTTTTGAAATAAATCTGTATTTTTAATATTTTTAAAAAATGATTTATACACTATAGGAAATGTGAAACCTATGATTGCAATAGAATTTATAATATGCATGTAGGTATTTTCAAATTTATAAACGGCGTTCTCTTTTCTTTCAAATAAATGATACTTAAAAGAAGGAAAGTCGTTTTCAATTTGCCAAAATAAATGTGGTGAAAATAAAGCAAAAGTTAAAAGAGTAGTCAGCCAAATTTTTCCGTCAAGTAAAACTTTTAAGTTTGATAATAATACAAAACTAATAACTAAAATAGCTTGATATTTACTATACATCATACATGCCATTGATATTGCAAGTATTATGTAACTAGTTGTTGATTTTTCTTTTAAATATTTTTTATATCCAAGTAAAAATAATGCTGTAAAAAGCATCAAAGGCGTATCTGGAACTGTAATAAATCCATATACATTGAATAACGAAGTAGTTAACGTTAGAAGAATAAATAACCATTTGTAGTTTGATTTTTTTGAGTGGTCAATTAAAAGCCAAACAAAATAAAATGTTATAGGTAGTGTAATAGAGGAGAAAAAACGAACACTTAATTCTCCTGAGGCAAAGAAAAATTTAGAGATAGAAATCCAAACTGCAACCATTGGAGGATGATCAAAATATCCCCAATTTAATTCATTGCTATAAGTCCAGTAATAGGCTTCATCCGACAATAATTCTGTAAAATAACTTTGTGTGAGGTTAATTACAAATAAAAGAAAAAAGAATAGTAATAATAAGTATTTCGATTGTAGTATTGATTTCATAATTGCAAAACTAAACAATTCGCTTTAGCTTTTTAATTAGTTTCCCCTAAAAGAGCTTAAAAACCTAAACTATCTCTAAGGTAACTATCCTTATTCTTGTTTTTGTTCCAGTAATCAATTTTTATAGATTTAATGAGTTTTGCGGTAGTAATTAATTTTTTTCTTTGGTTCCCATATCCACTTTTATAACTTTCGGTCCAACTCAAAACTTTATATGGAAATTTAGCTTCAAATGTAATTGATAAAGTTCTGTCTAACGTTGGATATTTAATGACATATGTTTTTGAAAAATTATCGCTAGTTGTTGTCGTTTTTGATATGGCTTCGTAAGTTTTCAATTCTTGATGGGTTAAATTCAAAAATGTCATACTAGGAATTATTTCTTGCTTTCCTTGAGGAAGTAATTCAGGATTGAGCCTTATTAGTGACCAAAAATCGTCCTCTAGCGTGTTCTTCGTTAGTTTTTTGTTTTTATAAGAAGCTCCTTCAAAATAAGAGTTTTGACTAAATATTAAGTTGTTTCGGTTGGTCATTTCAGTATATATCATTCCGCACCATTCTTGCATCGAGAAAGCCATTTTTAATGATGTATTCGTTTTTTCAAAGGGAAAAAAAGTACTCTTCATTATTGAATATGGATAAATTCCAGTGTTGAATTTTTTTGTAGAGTTTAGTTTTAAAACTGGAATATTAGTTTCTTTAATAAAATCGGCTTTTGTATTAGAGGATTTAGAAAAAGGTTCTGTAACATAAATCAATGAAGCTATTCCTGTATGAATTTCACCGTATCTAATTTGATTTAATTCATAACTAGAAATTTCAGCTTTTCCATCGAACCAATATTCTTTTGTTTGAGAATTAACTTTTCTGTCCGAAAAGATTTCAGAACTTTTATCAATATTTGTTTCTTTGAAACTTTCCTTTTCGTTACCTGGGGCGCATGACTGTAAAAGTGTAAATGAAATAAGGATCAAAGAAAATATAGAAATAAATTTATGTTTTAAAGTGAGTTTCATGATTCATTTCATTTTAAATAGAGTGAAATGGTTATATAAATTTAATAATAAAAAACCCCGAGAAATTCTCAGGGCTTTCGTTATTTATTCTTCATCAACTTCTGTTCGAGTTTCTGTAGGTTTTTCACCTTTGTCAATTTTTATCGTTAACTCTTTTGTTTCATCGTTGAGATCCATAAAAATTGAATCTCCCTCGTTTAATTTTGAATTTACAATTTCTTCTGCCAGTGCATCCTCAATAAACTTTTGAATAGCTCTTTTTAATGGTCTAGCTCCATATTGCTTATCAAAACCTTTGTCTGCGATATAATCTTTTGCTTTTGCTGTTAAGCTTAATTTGTATCCAAGATCAGAGATTCGATCGAGTAATTTTTTAAGTTCAATATCGATGATTTTATGAATATCATCACGCTCAAGAGAGTTGAAAATAATAACATCATCAATACGATTTAAAAATTCAGGAGCAAATGATTTCTTTAAGGCGCTTTCTATAATTCCTCTCGCATTTGAATCTTCTTGCTCTTTCTTTGCTTGAGTACCAAAACCAACACCAGCTCCAAAATCTTTTAACTTACGAACACCAATATTTGATGTCATAATAATTATAGTATTTCTAAAGTCAATTTTTCTTCCTAAACTATCTGTAACATGCCCATCATCTAGAATTTGTAATAACATATTGAATACGTCTGGATGAGCCTTTTCGATCTCGTCTAGAAGAATTACAGAATATGGTTTGCGACGAACTTTTTCAGTTAACTGTCCACCTTCTTCGTATCCAACATATCCTGGAGGCGCTCCAATAAGTCTTGAGATAGCGAATTTTTCCATGTATTCACTCATGTCAATTCTGATTAAAGATTCGTCCGAATCAAATAATTCTCGAGCTAATACTTTTGCTAATTGAGTTTTACCAACACCAGTAGATCCTAAGAAAATAAAAGAACCAATTGGTTTGTTCGGATCTTTTAGACCAACTCTATTACGTTGGATTGCTTTCACAACTTTGGTAACAGCTTCGTCTTGACCAATAACCTTTCCTTGAATCATACTTGGAAGTTCTGCCAGTCTATGGCTTTCGGCTTCGGCAACTCTATTTACAGGAATTCCAGTCATCATTGAAACTACTTCAGCTACATTATCTTCAGTAACAGTTTCTCTATGAAGCTTTGAATCTTCTTCCCATTGATTTTGAGCTGAATCTAATGCTGCTTCTATGTTCTTTTCGTCATCACGTAACTTAGCAGCTTCCTCATATTTTTGTCCGCTTACAGCTTTTGTTTTGCGTTCTCTAATTTCTTCCAGTTTAGATTCTAATTCTAGGATTTGTTGAGGTACTACTATATTTGTAATGTGAATTCGTGAACCCGCTTCATCTAAAGCATCAATAGCTTTGTCTGGTAGAAAACGGTCTGTCATATATCGGTTTGTTAATTTCACACATGCTTCGATAGCTTCATCCGTAAATTCAACATTATGGTGTGCTTCGTATTTACCTTTTATATTGTGTAAAATCTGAATTGTTTCTTCAACAGTTGTAGGATCTACCATTACTTTTTGAAAACGACGTTCCAATGCTCCATCTTTTTCGATGTTTGTTCTATATTCATCTAGAGTTGTCGCACCAATACATTGAATTTCTCCACGAGCTAAAGCTGGTTTTAGCATATTAGATGCGTCTAAAGAACCAGTAGCGCCACCTGCGCCTACGATTGTATGAATTTCGTCAATAAATAGAATGATATCGTCATTTTTTTCTAATTCATTCATCAAAGCTTTCATTCTTTCTTCGAATTGCCCTCTATACTTTGTACCAGCAACCAAACTTGCCAAATCAAGAGAGATTATTCTTTTGTCAAAAAGAATTCTTGAAACTTTTCTATTTACAATTCTTAGAGCTAAACCTTCTGCAATTGCTGATTTACCCACACCAGGCTCACCAATAAGCATTGGATTGTTTTTCTTTCTTCTACTTAAAATTTGGGAAACACGTTCTATCTCCTTCAATCTTCCGACTACAGGATCGAGTTTTTCATTTTCAGCTAAAGCAGTCAAATCTCTTCCGAAGTTGTCTAAAACAGGTGTTTTTGATTTTTTATTAGCTTTACTTCTTTGGGAAGATTGTTGTTGGCCGTATGGTCCGGATTTTTCCTCAGCGAATTCATCATCATTAGTTTCTGCAATAGGATTAATTATGCTGCCACCATCAATGTTTAACTCTTTATACAAAGCTTTTGCCTGATCATAGTCAACATCATATTTCTGAAGAAGTTTTGTTGTAGGATCATTCTCATTTCTTAAAATGCATAGTAACAAATGGGCAGTGTCTATAGCGTCACTTTGGTATAATTTAGCTTCTAAAAATGTAGTTTTTATAGCCTTTTCCGCTTGACGAGTTAAGTGTAAATTTTTCTTTTGATTTGCTTCAATTAGAGATGAGGTAGGGTTTAATCTTTCTAATTTATTTCTAACTAAATCTAAATCTATATCAAAAGTGGTTAAAATTTCTATCGCTTTTCCGTCTCCCTTTCTTATTAAACCAAGTAAAAGATGCTCCGTTCCAATAAAGTCGTGTCCTAATCTTAAGGCCTCTTCCTTACTGAAGGTAATTACATCTCTTACGCCAGGTGAAAAATTTTCGTCCATATATATATTCTTGATTTGTAAAGTTAATAAGAATTTTAATGAAAAACACAAAAACGATGCCAGTAAAACAATACGACAAAAAGGCAGTTCAGATGTTAATTAGTTATTTGTTAGAAAAACCTTCTTTGATTGTTGATAAGTTCAATAAAAACGATTGAGTAAAAGTTTGGAAATAATGGGTAAAAGTCTATCTTGCACTGTTTGTAAAAAGAAATACAACTTTGTATTTTAAAAAGTGAATTTTATAACATTAAAATTCACTTTTTTGACGAAATGAGTATTAATGATTTAAATTGAGATATATGGCAGACGGGGAAAAGTTAATTCCAATTAATATCGAAGAACAAATGAAATCCGCTTACATTGACTATTCAATGTCAGTAATTGTTTCGAGAGCTTTACCAGATGTAAGAGATGGTTTAAAGCCTGTACATAGAAGGGTTTTGTACGGAATGCATGAGTTAGGAATTAAATCAACAGGAGCATATAAAAAATCGGCAAGAGTAGTAGGAGAGGTGTTAGGTAAATATCATCCACATGGAGATACTTCGGTTTATGATTCTATGGTACGTATGGCACAAAACTGGAGCATGCGTTACATGATGATTGATGGGCAAGGAAACTTTGGTTCTGTTGATGGAGATAGTCCGGCAGCTATGCGTTACACGGAGGTTAGAATGCAAAAAATATCAGAAGAAATGCTTTCTGATATTGAGAAAGATACAGTAGATCACAAGTTAAACTTCGATGATACTTTACACGAGCCAACTGTATTACCAACTAGAATTCCGAACTTATTAGTTAACGGAGCTTCTGGTATTGCGGTAGGTATGGCAACTAATATGGCGCCACACAATTTAACCGAAGTCATCAATGGAACGATTGCCTATATTGATAACCGTGATATTGAAATCGATGATTTAATGCAGCACATTAAAGCACCAGATTTTCCAACAGGAGGAATTATTTACGGTTATGATGGTGTAAGAGATGCTTTTCACACAGGACGTGGACGAATCGTAATGCGCGCAAAAGCTACTATTGAAGAGGTAAAAGGTCGTGAATGTATCATAGTTACTGAAATACCATATCAAGTCAATAAGGCAGAGATGATTAAGAAAACTGCTGATTTGGTTAACGACAAGAAATTAGAAGGTATTGCAAGTATTCGCGATGAGTCAGACAGAAAGGGTATGCGAATCGTTTACGTCTTAAAGCGTGATGCAATCCCTAATATTGTTTTAAATAAATTATTTAAATACACGCAATTGCAAACGTCTTTTAGTGTTAATAATATTGCACTTGTTAAAGGTCGTCCTCAGCAGTTAAACTTAAAAGAGTTAATTCACTATTTCGTAGAACATAGACATGAAGTAATCGTTAGAAGAACTGAATATGAACTCAAAAAGGCTGAGGCTAGAGCACATATTTTAGAAGGTTTAATTATTGCTTCAGATAATATTGATGAAGTAATTTCAATTATTAGAGGCTCTGCTAATGCCGATGAAGCGAGAGAAAGTTTGATAAAAAGATTTGAGTTAACAGAGATTCAAGCCAAAGCTATTGTTGAAATGCGTCTTCGTCAGTTAACTGGACTAGAACAAGACAAATTAAGAGGTGAATATGATGAAATCATAAAAACAATTGCTGATTTAAAAGATATTTTAGCTAACGAGCCAAGAAGATATCAAATTATCAAGGATGAGTTGGAATTAATTCGTGATAAATATGGTGATGAGCGTCGTTCAGTTATTGAATATGCGGGAGGAGATATGAGAATTGAAGATATGATTCCAAATTCCAAAGTTGTTGTTACGATTTCTCATGCCGGATATGTTAAAAGAACCAATCTAGATGAATATAAAGTTCAAAATAGAGGGGGTAGAGGTCAAAAAGGAGTAACTACACGTAATGAAGATTTCTTAGAGCATTTATTTGTTGGTACAAACCATCAGCATATGTTGTTCTTTACACAAAAGGGAAAAGTTTTCTGGATGAGAGTATTTGAAATTCCAGAAGGAGGAAAGAATACTAAAGGTAGAGCAATTCAAAACTTGATCAATATCGAACAGGATGATAAAGTGAAGGCATTCTTGGTTACTGATGATTTAAAAGATGAGGATTATATCAACAACCATTATGTAATCATGGCAACTAAGAAGGGTAAGGTTAAGAAAACACCTCTAGAACAATATTCTAGACCAAGAGCTAATGGTATTAACGCAATTACTATAAAAGAAGGAGATGAATTATTAGAAGCTAAATTAACTACTGGAGATAGTCAAGTTATGCTGGCATTAAGATCTGGTAAAGCAATTCGTTTTGAAGAAGAGAAAACGAGGCCAATGGGTCGAACAGCTTCTGGTGTTAGAGGTATTACACTGCAGCATGAAGAAGATGAAGTTGTTGGAATGGTTTCTGTAAATGATATGGAGAGTAATATCTTGGTAGTTTCAGAAAAAGGTTATGGTAAACGATCTAAACTTGAGGATTATCGAATTACAAATCGTGGAGGAAAAGGTGTCAAAACATTGAATATCTCAGAAAAAACCGGTAATTTGGTCGCCATAAAAAATGTAGATGATTCTAACGATCTAATGATCATCAATAAGTCAGGAATCACAATAAGAATGGCTGTTGAGGATTTAAGAGTTATGGGAAGAGCTACGCAAGGTGTAAAATTAATCAATATTAAGAATAGTGATAGTATCGCAGCAGTCGCAAAAGTTATGCACGAGGAAGATGAAGAAAATGGCACAGAAATTGAAAACGAAACTAGTGTAAATTAACAATACAGTATAAAATAACTAATATTAACTAAGATGAGAAAACAAGTTTTAGCAATTTCTTTAGGTTTACTAACATTAGGTTCTTTTGCTCAAAAAAAAGAGCTTAAATCTATTGAGAAAGCACTTAAAAATAATGATTTTACTGGAGCTTTGACGATTGTAAATTCACTTGATGCTTCAATTGAAAGTGCAGATGATAAGTATAAATCTAAGTATTACTTCTTAAAAGGGCAGGCTTTTGCTGGTAAGAAGGAATATCAAAAGGCAGCTGATGCTTTCAATCAATTATTTGATTTCGAAAAGAAAATAGGGAAAGAACGTTATTCGGGTGAGGCTAGACCGAAGCTAGATAAGTTAATCCAATCTGTATCTGAAAGAGCAGTTAATTTATATAATAAAGAGAAGAATTATGATGAGGCTTCAAAATTCTTTTATTTAACGTATAAATTAAGTCCAAGAGATACTGCTTTTGCATACAACGCAGCTGTAAGTGCAACTCAAGCTAAGAATTACGATGCAGCAATTAATTATTACAAAGAGTTGATCCAAATTGGTTACACAGGCAAAGAAGTTCAATACTTCGCTATCAATAAGGCGACTGGTAAGGAAGAAAATTTAGGTAATAAAGTGCAAAGAGATGCGATGGTTAAGTCAGGGAAATATTCTACTCCAACTGAAAAAACGACTGAGGGTAGATCTGCAACAATCATTAAAAACTTTGGTTTAATTTTAAAAGAGCAAGGTAAAACTGATGAGGCTATCGTTGCTATTTCTAAAGCTAGAAAAGCAAATCCAAAAGACTTAAACCTATTATTGAATGAGGCTCAGTTGTATATCGAGTTAGGTAAAATGGATAAGTTTGGAGAATTAATGACGGAGGCTGTTTCATTAGATCCAAATAACCCAACATTGTACTATAATTTGGGTGTAGTAAACTTTAACCAAGGTAGAACAGAAGAGGCTGAAAAATACTATAAGAAGGCAATTGAAATTAAGCCAGATTATGCTGATGCTTACATGAATTTATCAGTTGTAATTTTAGACAAGGAGAAGGCTATTGTAGAGGAAATGAATAAGAATTTGTCAAACTTTAAGAAGTACGATGAATTAGCTCTTAAGCAAAAAGAAGTTTACAAAGAAGCTTTACCATATTTAGAAAAGGCAGATAGCTTAAATAGAAGCTTAGATACAGTTAAGTCTTTAATGAGTATCTACGAAGTTCTTGAAATGGAAGGGAAATCTAAAGAATTTAGAGGCTTATACAAATCAATGAAATAATTAAAAGAAATTAAAGAATAAAAAAGAGAAGCTATTTAGCTTCTCTTTTTTTATATCATCTTTTTAATAACTCTTAATCGATGACTATGTTGTTGTGTATCGATATTGTAAATACCGCTATGATCTAATTTATCAATTCGGACTTTACCGTGAGCGTGAATAATATTGTAATCATTCATTATAATGCCCACATGTGTGATTATACCCTCATCATTATCGAAAAAAGCTAAATCTCCTGGTTCACATTCTTCTATAAAACTTAATACTTCACCTTGAGTGGCTTGTTCCTTGGCATCTCTAAGTAATTTATGTCCACAAATTTTATACACAGTTTGCGTAAAGCCTGAACAATCGATTCCAAATGGTGTTTTTCCACCCCACAAATATGGAGAATTTAAAAATAAATAAGCTATTTCTACAATAGCGTTTTTACTTAATTTTTGACCAACTGTCTTTCCTTCATATTTATAAGTAATATTATTTATTTGAAACGAATTATCATTTAAAAATGGAAGTCGTGCTCCAATCGGTATTGTAGTTAAATTGTTTTCGGAATCTGTAATAAAATCAATTAATTCACCTGAAAAAATAGGGTGTTCATTTTGGAGTTTTACATACAAAGATTCTGTAATCTCTTCATATTGTTTATTATCAATAAAACCCTCGTAACTATCAAATGAAAGTTTTATTTTACTCCATTTTTTAGTTTTTTCTAGGATTTCAAAGTGTTCACCAAAAATTACTTGACTAACCATTTCTGAAGCATCACTAGCTTCTGACCGTAAGGGAACAATACTTAAATTACAAATTCCGAACAAACAATAATGTTTTTAATTGACTAAATTCTTTCGATCACCATTGCGCTAGCACCACCACCGCCGTTACAAATACCAGCAGCACCAATTTTGGCATCATTTTGTTTTAAAATAGATGTTAAAGCAATTATAATTCTTGCTCCAGAAACACCTAATGGATGTCCTAAAGAAACTGCACCACCATTTATATTTACTTTATCTCCCGAAATACCTAATATTTTTGTGTTAGCTAAACCTACGACAGAAAAAGCTTCATTTAATTCAAAATAATCTACATCCTCAATAGCAACATTTGCTTTAGCTAATGCTTTTGGTAGCGCTTTTGCTGGAGCTGTGGTAAACCATTTCGGTTCATGAGCAGCATCCGCATAACCTTTAATTTTAGCTAATGGTTTAATTCCTAATTCTTTAGCCTTTTCAGCCGACATTAATACTAACGCAGCCCCACCATCATTAATTGTTGAAGCGTTAGCAGCTGTTACTGTTCCCTCTTTTGTAAACGCAGGACGTAAGGCTGGAATCTTTTCCATTTTAACGTTTTTATATTCCTCATCTTCAGAAAAGATAATAGGCTCTCCTCTTCTTTGTGGAATTTCAACAGGTACAACTTCTTCAGCAAACTTTCCTTCGCTCCAAGCTTTAGCAGAACGATTATATGATTCAATAGCGAAAGCGTCTTGATCTTCTCTTGAAAAATTATATTCTACAGCACACTCATCAGCGCAAACTCCCATAGCTACTTGTTCGTAGGCATCTACTAGACCGTCTTTCTGCATTCCATCTTCCATTTTTACTGGTCCGAATTTTGTTGCAGATCTTGCATGTTGATAATGAGGTATCATACTCATATTTTCCATTCCACCAGCAACTACAATATCAGCATCACCTAATGCAATAGATTGTGCAGCTAACATGATTGATTTCATACCAGAAGAACAAACTTTGTTAACTGTAGTACATGGAACTGTGTCTGGAATTCCAGCTAAAATAGCTGCTTGTCTAGCAGGAGCTTGTCCTAAACCAGCAGAAACAACATTCCCCATAAAAACCTCGTTTACTAATTCTGGTTTTAAGTTGATTTTATCTAAAGCACCTTTAATTGCTACTGCTCCTAATTTTGGAGCCGGAGTATTTGATAAAGTTCCTAAGAAACTTCCTATCGGAGTTCTTGCTACAGATGCAATTACTACTTCTTTCATGTTACGTTTGTTTGTTAAATAATGTCTTGCGAAAATAACCATTTTATGCTTAGAACTCAAATAATACTAAAAGGTTATATTTACGTTTATAAATACATTCATATGAAGAAATTAATAAGCTACTTATACAGAAACAATTCCATTGTTTACAAGGTGTTATTGTTTTTAAGTACAGCTTTTGCTATTGTTTACTTTTTCCCTAAAGGAGGAAAATTCCGATATGATTTTTCTCAGGGAAAACCTTGGCAATATGATAATTTATATGCTCCTTTTGATTTTGCTATTCAAAAGTCAGAGGAGGAGGTTTCCGACGAAATTAAGGAATTATCATCTTCTTCAAAACAATATTTTCTTTTCAATATTGAAAAAAAGATTTCTATTGAGAGGGAATTTTTAAATAAAATTGATGATTTATCTCCTTCTGATAGTTTGTCTGTAAAGGAGATTAAAAAGCTTAGAAAAAGTGGTTTAGAACTAATTAAGGATATTTATAGATTTGGTTTTATCGACGATGTTTCTAAGAATAAGGTAAACAAAAACGCGATTATTATTCTTAGAAAAGGTGAAGTTATTGAGAATATCTCTTTTCAAAACTTAGTTCAATCAAAAGATATACTAAGGAGAATAAGCGATCAGTTTTCAGATGTTGAAAGTTTAAGTGGAAAGAATTTTGTTTTTGAGATTTTATCGGAACTCATCCAACCGAATGTAAGTTTTGACGCCGAATATACTCAGAAGGAATTAGATGAGATTTTGAATGATATTTCTTATACCAAAGGAATGATTTCTAAAGATGCTTTGATCATTCAAAAGGGTGATATTGTAGAAGGAGAAAATTTGAATGTTCTTCAATCATTTAAAGAAGCCTCAAAATCTTTGATATGGACAAAGTCGAATTATAATTGGTTAGTATTAGGATATACTTTACTTGTGTCTTTAGCATTATTGATGTTGTTGTTGTTTTTAGATCGTTACAGGAAAGAGATATTTGCAGATAATACAAAGGTAACCTTCATTTTTTCCAATGTGTTATTAATGATTTTCGCACAAACGGTAATGGTGAAATATAATTCTGATTTGTTATATGTAATTCCGTTGAGTATTTTACCAATAGTCTTAAAAGCTTTTTTTGATGCACGTTTAGGATTATTTACCCATGTTTTAACTATTTTATTACTTGGTTTTATAGTTCCAAATAGTTTCGAGTTTATTTATCTGCATATCATAGCTGGAATTGTAACTATTTTATCCGTTACTGAATTATATAAAAGAGCAAGTTTATTTATTTCTATCGCTCAAATTACATTAATTTATATGGTGACTTATTTTGCTTTTTCAATTATTAAGGAAGGGAATATAAGTAATATTAAATGGGAATACTTTGGATTGTTTGCCGTCAATGGGTTATTGTCATTTTTGGCTGTTTTCTTTATTTATTTTTATGAAAAGGTGTTTGGGTTAGTTTCAGATGTGACTTTACTAGAGTTATCAAATACCAACTCCAAGTTACTACGAGAACTTAATGAGAAAGCGCCAGGAACTTTTCAACATTCCATGCAAGTTGCTAACTTGGCTGAAGCAGCGGCAAATGAGATAGGTGCGAATTCCATGTTAGTTAGAACAGGAGCATTGTATCATGATATTGGCAAAATGAAGAATCCTAAATTTTTTACCGAAAATCAAATTACAGGTGTAAATCCGCATAACGATCTAGCTCCAGTAGATAGTGCACGTATTATTCTAGATCATGTTATGAATGGAATTGAAATAGCGAAGAAAAATAATATCCCAGATCGCATTATTGATTTTATACGCACGCACCATGGAACAAGTCTGGTTTATTATTTCTATAAGAAAGAACAAGAGATGAACCCAGAGGAAGAGATAGAGGAGAAGAAGTTTAGATATCAAGGTCCAATTCCGTTTTCAAAAGAAACTGCTATTTTGATGATTTGTGATGCAGCGGAAGCAGCTTCAAAAAGTTTGCAAAATCCATCTGCACAATCAATCGATGAATTAATTGATAAAATTGTCGAGGGACAGAAAAATAATGATCAGTTTATAAATTCAAATATTACGTTTCGAGAGATAGAAAAAATAAAAAAAGTTATAAAAGGTAAGTTGATGAATATCTATCATTTAAGGGTTGAGTATCCAGAATAGTGAAATTTTTTCTAAAAAATACTTGTGAGAATCCTTTTCTAATGTTACATTTGCACTCGCAATTTTTCAACTCATTCAAGAGTTACGGAGAGGTGGCAGAGTGGTAATGCAGCAGCCTGCTAAGCTGTCATCGTTTTTCGATGCCCGGGTTCGAATCCCGGTCTCTCCGCTAAAAGTTGTAGATAACCATTTTCGGGGTGTAGCGTAGCCCGGTTATCGCGCCTGCTTTGGGAGCAGGAGGTCGCAGGTTCGAATCCTGCCACCCCGACAATAAAATAGTTATTGGTCGCGTAGCTCAGCTGGATAGAGCATCTGCCTTCTAAGCAGACGGTCACAGGTTCGAATCCTGTCGCGATCACAATAAGCCTTACTAGTTATAGTAAGGCTTTTTTGTTTGTAACACCTTTATTTACAAGGGTTTTGCTTCTCCTTTGATTTTGTTTTTACTTGTTTTGATGAGTACACACATGAAGTGTAAAAAAAAATAATTTACATATATTTGGGTGTATTTTGCTGTATTTTTCCAAAAAAGTGGGCAAAATATGGGAAATTTTTATGTGCAAAAATTGATAAATGGAAGGAAGAATTTATTTAGATACACGAGAACACCAAAAAAGAAAAAATGGTTATCCTGTTATTTGTCATTTACAGGATAGAAAAAGACTTCGATTTTCTTTAAAGATGAATTTCATGAAAAAAGAATGGGATTTTGAGAAAGAGTTGCCTCTAAATGATAAAAGAAAACAATTAATTATAAAAAGGAAGAAAGGTCTTTTAGCTGATTTAATTACTAAATCTATCGAGGATAGAAATATTACATTAGCTCATGTAAAAGAAGTTTTAACTGGAAATAATAGTTCAAATGACAAAGATTTGACTTTTTATGATTTCGTAGATGAATTAGTTGCTAAACAAGAAAAAATACTAGATGATAATGGAGTGCAAAAAAAGGGTAATGCAGGTGTTTACAGGAATGCAGCTAAACAGCTTTACAAATTCAAACCTAAAATAACCCTTGATGAGATAGATTATACGCTGTTAGATGACTTTAAGCAGTATCAATTGGAGTTAGGTAATAAGAAAAATACGATACACAGCTATTTAAGGACTTTTAGAGCAGTCTATAATGAAGCAGTAAGAAGAAACATAATAATTGACAAAAAACCTTTTAAAGATATATTTAAAGGAATTAGTGTCAAGAAAAACAGAACAAAGAAGAGGCACTTAAGTAAAACATCTTTATATATTTTAGAAAACCTAGAGAACCTTGCTGATGGTCAAAAGTTAGCAATAGATTTTTTCTTACTACAATTTTACTTCGGTGGTCAGGATTTTAGAGACATTTATTATTTAAAAAAGAATCAGTTAAGCAATAACAGGGTTTATTTTACAAGAGGTAAGTTAGATGAGAACGGTTATGAGTTTGATTTAGCTATATCTGCAAAAGCGAAAAAAATTATTGATTATTACAAGACAACTGAAAAAGGCGAGTTTTTGTTTCCATTTAGAAAAGATTATAACGGTTATAAGACTTTTATCAGGAGAGTTCAAAAAAATTTGCAAATTGTACAAAGTAATTACAATGATCATATTGTTAGAATACTTGAACAAACTGGTGAATCTTTCCAAAAGTTAACTGTAGAACCCCATAATACTCAAATCTCAACAAAAGTGTCGAGGCATACTTTTGGAACTATTGGTTCCAGGTTATTCATCGAGCCGGATTTATTAAGGGCTTTAATGGGGCATGAGAGAGATGATGTAGATACTATTTACAAGGACGTTTTTCCTGAAACTATTAGAGATTTAAATCATTTCAAAATTATTAGTACTGAAGAAGTTTCAGAAAGTTCAAATGTAGTTTTCTTTTCGAAAAAAATAAGTAAAGTAAAAACTAGAACTGGTTTTACCTGGAATAAAGAATTTACGTATTATTTACCTTCTGATTCACAAGCGGACAATCAATTGGATGATTCTAACAAAGTATTGATTAAGTTAACATGTGTTTATTAATCTACTAATTATAAGAAGATTTGTTAATTTTAGTTACCGACCACAGTTTTTATTTGTGGTTACATTGTATTTTATTATTTCTTTGAAATACTTATAAGGGTAAACCCTGACTCTTTAAGGGTAAACCCTGACTTTAAATCAAGGGTGTTTTTTATTTTACTATTTTAAAATTTCATTTTAATATTGTTTAAAATTTGAGTAGTTAATGATAAGATAGTTTTATGTATTTTTCAACTTTTACATCTTTGAAAAAAGTTTATTGAAAATAGGATATGATTATTTTTATTTATAAAATTGCTTAAAAATTGTAATTCCCTACAATGTTAAACTTGTTGGCTGTAAAAAAGACAGTTAGTAACAGTTATCAAAGATTGAACAAGTCGGAGATTTCTGATGGCTTTACTTTTTTGATAATTACGATATAAAGTAAAGATGAAAAAATCAAGTAGAAGATTATTTTTTATTGCGGTTATAATTAATGGTGTTTTATCATTAAGTAGCTGTACAGATAATAACGAAGAATTAATCAGTGAGGTTGAATATAGTACAACACCAGGGAACAATGGAAAAATTGATACCGAGGAAGAGGAAGAGACTGGGGAAGAATAAAGTCCTTTGTTCTTTTAACATTTAGATACATTTAAGTCCCTCTAGTAGTTGACAGCTTTCACTGTTGAAAAATAGGTTAGTAAATGGTTTATTTCTGAGCCTTTAACATCTTTTTTAAAGTTACATTTACTATAAGTTTAATTAAAATAAAATTTATAGTCAAAATGAAAAATTTATTAAAGAAGTTTGGTTTAGTATTAGCAGTGTTATTTTTATCTCTAGGATTCAATAGTTGTACTGATGATTCAAAAGAATTAGAACAATTACATTCAACACAAATATTAAATGAAAACATTTCAACCATTGAGCCACATAAAGATTGTCCTGAAAACGATAGGAACTGTAATGGAGTTCCTGACGATGAAGAATAGTATTTATTTAACGGTTCTTGTTTATATTGGTACAACAGGTCCTTTGTGGCATGTATTCTATGGGATAAGTGACACAAAGGGCCTTTTTGGATATTCTTATATGTCCTCGTTTCTAAATTCATTAGGTACTAGGTTATGCATTTTTTCCGCTGGTCTTCTAATGATTTATTTTGCAAAAAGTCAACAGGAGGAATATCAAACTGTACTTAGGAAAATTGGTTACATGTTTTCTTTTGTTGGAGCATATTTTTTAATACTAATTTTCTTTCCTAAAAAAGTTTTGTTGGATTCGTTTGGTATAAGAGATTTTCATAGGATTTTTTATTATGCTTCGATGATTATTTTGTCAGTTTCGTCAGGGTTAATTTTTGCATCATTGCAAAAAGTATTTATGAAATCCGAGGAGAAATTGAAAAATTTAATTAGAAATCTTTTTGATTTCATTCTTATAGATTCAGTCGAAAAAGACTATGTAAAAGATTCAAAAATATCTGAATATAGAGAAGAAAGTCTAGAACTAGTTAAAAATGCTTTAGACAATGAGTAAGAAAGAGAACTACAAGAAAAAGCTAAAGAAATCTAGTCTTTTTTCAGATGAAGCGAAAGAGAGAGCAAACGATCTTTTAAACGACATAAAAGAAGTCCATGAGAAAACCGACCAAAAGGAATTGGTAGAGAAGAAACAATCAATGATTCAAAATGTTGATTTTTTAAAAACCCAATATAATATCAGTTTCTCTTTCTGATTGTTACAACAATTTATTTAAGCTGGTCTTGAATATTCTTCAATGATTTTAATGTGTTTTCATCTAGGAAAGCTTTAAAATCCTCATTCAATTTAAAAAGTTCAATATTGTCAAGTACAATATCAACTACTTTTTGTACTTCGATTTTATTATCACCTTTAACTATAAATTCGTTTTCGGTAATATTATTCATTTCTAAAAAGTATTCAATAGAATATTCTGGAAACGATTGGTTAATTTTTTCCGCTAAAGAGAAGCTTATTTTCTTAGTATCTCCTCGAAGTATTTTATAAACACCACTTTTACCAACACCGATTTTTTCAGCGAAAGCCTCAGGCGTATAATTAATAGAATTAATGAAATGTCGAAACTTATCTTTTGTCATAAAAGTGGAAAAAAGTGGAAAAATATTTTTTAGTGTCCAAAAATGTCCTATATTTGAAACATAGTTCGAAACAAATATAGAAAAATAGTGTTAAATAAGGTCAACATATTAAAGAATTACAAAACCAATTCGATAGACAAGAGTCTATTCTTAAACCATTTCCATAGCTCACTGACCTTAGGCTATGGTTTTGGTTTTTTTTAAACCCATTTATTATGGAAAATATTAAGGTCAAAAACAGTCAGTTTGTTGATATTCATTATTCTGAAATACTAAATGAATTCTTCATCAAATTTGAACACAATCAACAGGTTCCGGAATCCTATGAACCATTTTGGTCAACTCAGTTTGCCAAATTTATATCTTTTAAATCTGACTTGGATTTAAGGTTTTCATCGGGTCCTATTTCATTAAAGAAATTGAATTTTTTTCTAGAGAATTTTCTAGGCAAGTCGCCAAGTGTAAGTTCCATAGTTGTCAAGCATTATAATGTTTTTAATAGTTAGTTAATCAAGTGAATCATGAATGTAGGGAATTCAAGTTCACAGTCTGCCCATAGAGATATGGGCGGGCATTTTAATCAGTTTTTACAATGAGAAGAAAAAAAGATAAAGAAGTAGTTAATGGTAATATGGAGTTAAATCCAAGTTTTCTTAAGAAGAAAGCTTTGAAAGCTCTAGAGATTGCAAAAAGAATAGAAAAAAATCAATTAGATCAAGGTCGTAAATGGGTGAGATTAAATTCAAAAACTCAGGTCCTTGTTAACGTAATATCTTAAGCTATGTCAATTCTCCAAAATATTTCAAATGAACAGATTATAGAAGCTTTTAAAGATCAAGGTTTTGTTTTGGTTAAGAAAAAAGATTTGTTGGATATGATGGACTCTGTATCATCAAGATTAACTGATTCACGTATTAAATGGATAACTCGATCAGAGGCTAAAAAAAAGTATGGATTAACTAAATATTGGTTTAAAGATAGCGAGGAAGATCCAGAAACAAAACTAAAAATGGACCCTGGAAAAGGAAAGACTTCCACTAAAAAATATTCAATTAAAAGTATTGAAGAGGAATTAGATAGGAGAGCTGTATAAGAATAAAAAAAAGAGCCAAGGTAAGGTCGGCCCAGACTCTTTTTAAACCAATCCGATATAGACAAAAGTCTATAACGAAGAACTTCAAAATTATGAAAATTTTACAAGAAAACCAAGGTAAAATACTAACCGAAATAGGTTTGTATAATCACCAGGTAAAGAAATATCTTCAAAAGAATCAGTTAACACCAATAGATCAACAAACTATTAAATTATTTACTGATTCAGCACAAAGACAAAGACTAAACCCTAAGAAATATAACAAACTAGTTGAAGAATTTAATTCGAGACATGGGTTTATGATTAAAAAAATGGGGGAAGAATCTATAGCTACTCCTTATTATGATTATCTGAATATTCCTGTTTTAATGAAAGAGGATATTGCAAAGGCGATGACAAATTTCAGACAGTTTATGATAGATTATAATAAGGAAGCTGTAGATAAAAATGATGAGATAAAGAAATATAATTCAACTGTAAAAGTCTTCCTATCATTATCTGTAAAAGAGAAAAGTATTATCGATGATTTTCGAAGAACTAATTCTAGTTTACATATTTCAAGGTATAATGAATTAGTTGAAAAAGAAAATCTTAAGAATAATATACACCCTAAGTTAAAATATAGAACTCTCAAACAACAGTATTCTGATACTTTTCATAGCTTAATATTCTTTTATGCTTCGCAACTCCAGAAGCGTAATCAAAGATTAATTGGTTTGTCAAAACCAACTAGTGTAAAGAAAAATGAACTTCCTAAGGTAAGAATCAATTACAGGGATTTAGTAACGTTTAAAATAGATGGGGTGAGAAGATTGCAAATATCTAAGAGAACAGCGCAAAATCATGTCCAGGTATTTGTAGAAGCAGGTTTAATAAATAATTACTGTTTCTTCAGTAAGAATAGACCAGTTTTTGCTGACTTTAACTCTAAAGTTGTAATTCTTTCGGACTTAAATCCTCCTCAGTCCAAAGCCCCCGTAAAACCTAAAAAAAACACATCTAAAACGAAAGCAGTTCATATTCATAAGTATAATACTAGAACACCAAATGGTATATTAAAAGAAGAAAAAATAAAAGAGTGTGCAAATAGCACACAGGGTAAAAAATCCGGTTCGATTTCGGAATCGATGCCTGATTTCTACAAGAACACCAATTCGATAGAAAGAAATCAAACAAGGGCCGGCGAAAAAAAGGAAATTTTCAATGGACCATCGCTAAAAAGAAGTAAAAAAGTCCTGGAAATGGAGGAGAGATTTTTGAATAAAGTTTTGGATGAGAAAAAATTTTCGGAATTGCTTGTCAATAATGAATTCATTAATCATAAAGGACTGAGATACGACTATTTAGAGACAATTTTAATGTATACAAAAGTTACATCAGATGAATTTAAAAAGGTGGTAATTCAGGATTTTATAAAAATTGCATCGAAAATTTGGAAAAATCATGATGTTTTCGAGGGAGAATGGTTAAAAGCTATAAGAATAATCCAAAATAATTTCTTTAAGAACATCAATACTAAAAAGGAAATCATCAAGCATTTAAGACAGTATAGATGGAAAATTGAATTTGCTCGAAAATGGTTTAATAAAACCGAGGTAAAAGCTTTATATCCGTTTTCATACTTTGATCCAAATAGAACTTTTAAGGAAGAAATAGGGTTTTATGGACTTCACAGAATTTTTAAAAGCCACATTAGGTTAAAGAATAAGGAAGAAGCTGAAGGGAAACGATTACTACACGAGGCTAATAGTCGAAAAAGAAGAATTAAAGAAGAAAGAAGAAAGCTTCAGAATCAGAGGAAATTCAAGGCAGAATATGACAAATTAATCAAAGGAGAGCTAAACATAGAGCAATTATATATCTACGTTCAGGAAAATCTTCCTGATGAATTTCTTTCAAAATTACAACAACTTGTAAATATCAATTCTTAATGGGAACAAATAAATCAAGCAGATGTTCATGTGGCTCAAACAATAAGATTTTTTGTATTCACTGCAGCAGGATTAAGATGGTAATTCTATTAAAAAATAGGAACAATCACTTAAAGTTTATTACCCATGACGGAAGATTATTTAATCCTGTCTGGTATTCCATTTTGTCAAAGGATAAAAAACCGTTAGAAAGTTTGATAAATAAGATGATTTCTAGATACCAAGGGAGTAAATATGAGGGTAAGGCAAATAAGCTAATTTTTTACGATAACATTACTAAACAGCAAATTAGAGAAATAGAATTATGAAGCTTAAAGTACAATATTATACCATTCAACAAATATGTAATCTCTATGATGCAAAGAAAGATGAACTAGTATATCAAGGTCAAATGATTGAAGCAAACGATCGAAAATTTCACCAGGCATTATATGGTTTATTGGATGAAGTAATTGATAAGTTCAAACAATTACTCATAAAACAGAAAGATAAGAAGGATGCGAAACTTACTTTGAAGAAGTATCAAGCATTTTTTTTAAAGGAGTTTTTACTCAAGAATCATATGGAGTTTACCAATTTATTAGAGCAAACTCTATTAAGAAACTTAGCATTTAAGATTGATGAACAGTTGTAATTGTAAAGGAACTTCCAATTGGTCATTGGTTGTTGTTGAAGCCTTTGATATTTGGGAAATGACGATAGTAAAATGTACAAATTGTGGTAAAGAGTTAATTAAAGATGAGCAAAATGAAACTACATAATAGAATTACAAGTATTGATAGTATAACAATTTCCATAATTCTATATATGGTGGGTTATGTAATTAAAATGTCCGCTTTTTTTGATAGTGTTTTGGTAACGAGAATATCAAATTTTGAATCTAGAATAATAGGATCTGTCCTGATCTCTATTACAGTTTCTCAAATTATCATGTTGGTTAGTGTAGAAACTGAGAAGAAAAGGTTGGCCATGTTTTTGGCTTTTTTGGATTCAATCCTTTTAATGTTTGTTCTTGATGCTTTTGCTCTTGAATTATTTTCAATTGAGCAAATTAAAAGAGTTTTCATTGCCTTGTTTTTATCCTTCATTTATTATGAGTTAATCGAGGTTTTTAAGGGGAAAAAGAGCAGGGAAGAAGCTAAACAAAAGCAAGAAGAAGCGAAGTTAAAGGAAGCTAAAGCAATCGAAAAGCTAAAAGATAAATACCGATGCCCATATTGTGGCAAAAGAGAGCAATTAAATCAGCACCAATTAAATGGTCACCTCAATGGTTGCCAAGAATATAAGAAATACAAAAACAACATAAATAATGAGAAAGAACGAGTATCTCCACAAGTGTAAAAAAAGTGATTGTCGGTTTTACCAAGGTTTAACAAATTCAGGAAATGTTCTTTGTACTGTAGGCCCCCTATTTATAAATAATTCTTGTTTGAAATATGCAGTCAAGGTTGTTCCAGGTAGCTCAATAACAGAACAAATTATATAGTCTAATTCAAATTATAATAAACCTTTCTAATTAATAGTAACGCTTAAATATGGTTTTTGGATATGTCAGAGTAAGTACTTCTCATCAAAATTATGACATGCAAATAGATGCATTAGAGTCGTTTGGAGTAGAGAAGAAAAATATTTTCTTCGATAAAGCATCGGGAGCAAAAGAGGAAAGAAAAGGACTAAACGATTTAATGATGAAGTTAAGAGAGGGAGACTCAATAATAGTTTGGAAAATGTGTCGAATAGCCAGAAATACGAAACATATGCTTCATTTGATGGAATTTTTCGAAAGTAATAGAATTGATTTTAAAAGTATTCAAGAACCTTTTTTAGATACATCTTCACCTTACGGAAAATTCATTTTCACCCTATTTTCCGCTTTGTATCAAATGGAAAGAGAGATTAATGCTGAAAGAGTAACAGCTGGGGTCCGTTCTGCTATTAATAGAGGTGTTAAAGTAGGCAGGCCAAAAGGAATGACTGATGAACTAAAGAGAAAAGCAAGAGAGGCTATTATTATGCATCGAGATGAAAAAATGTCAATAAAAGGTATATGCAAAGAATTGTCAATTTCTCAAGGGTCTCTTTATAAAATGTTCGACTTCAAAAATTATGATTACAAGAAAAATCACAAAAACAAAGGCAACAAGAATGCTAAACGTAAAATAAGCTGAATATTAATTATAAAAAATAAAGGAATGAATATTAAAAACGTAATTGAAAATATCATTTATATGGTAGTGATGTTTTTAGGTTTAGGAGTCTATACAAGTAAGGTTTTAGAACCTATAATTATTACTTCGATTAACAAGGAAACAACAAAAATTGAAAATAATATTAAAACGGAGATTAAAAATAAGTTTAAGAAAATCAATGAGCTAAACACAGATTCTCCAGTAAAAATAGATCCCAAATCCGATTTAATAAAATTAAATTCAGGATGCAAAGAAGGTAATGTTTGCATTCCTGTAAAGAATTTGACTAGGAGACAAAAACGAAGATTAAATCTGTAATAAAATGAATACAACACAAAATTTAAAAGCTGGGGATATAATCACAATTAGTGGCTATTATTTCGATTGGACTGTAAAGTTTGGATATTCTCGAGTTTTGGATAAAAAAGGATTTTATGCAATAGCACAAGGAGGGCTTATTCATTCGGATTTGGAAGGAAGCACCATTTTAACAATTAACGGGAAAAAACTGTAGTTACTTCTTTGCGCTGAAACTAAACTTAAAAAGAAAAAAACATAGGACAAATAAAACTAAAGTACCCGAAAGATAACCTGCTTTGTAACCTATTCCATTAGGTGAAGATAAGATGATAAGATTTTCTGGGAGTTGAGCTAAATTTACTATTAAAATTATAAAAGCAATTAATCCGGAAATAATTTTTAGAATTTTCTTAATCATAGAGTAAATATAGTAAACAAAATGAATTAAAAGAGTAGTTATGAAAAAATCACCAAATCCTAAAGAAGTTGCCAAAACTATGATTGAGGAGAGAGTTGTTACTCGGGAAATGGCAAAAGAGTCTTCAATTAAATGGATTGAATCGGGAATTAAAAAAGGAGGTTATCCAAGTGAGGTAGTATCGTTTTGGAGGGAAGTAGTAATTGAATTAAAACATTAGTTATGAGGAAATTATCAAATACAATTCCTAAAGAAGAATTAGAATTAATTCGTGAAGCAGACCTAGCTTATGAGAATTTTAAAAGAAAAGAGGCGATAAAGCAACTTTTCATAAAATCAAGTTTTGATTTTGAGTTCTTCGATTATAACATATATCAAAGATGCTTTTTATGGTTTAAGACATTTATATGTCTTGTTTTAAAAAGGACGAATGCCTCATACTTAGATAAAAATACATTTTGCATTCTTTCTTACAATGAGTCTTCAGATATGTGTGGAATGAATTGGGAAGCTTGCTGGGTTAGTACGGATTTATTCTGTGGTTGGAATGTATGTGTAGGATCAGATGGAACTTAAAAACAGTAGTTAAAAAGGAGTTATAGATGGGATTTCTTTCACAAGGCAGAATATAAATTCGTCAATAGAATTATCTGTTTGACCTCCAACTTTATCAACTGTAATAATAAAATGATCTGAGTCATGTCCATTTATTCTCACAATAATTGGAGTAGTGTATTTATCATGAATCAATTTAAAAAGATCTAGATCTGCTCTTCTTATAAGGAATTTTTTCATGAGTTAAAATTAAAGAATTTAAGATAAACGAATTATAAAATTAGAGTAGAATTATGAATATAGAAATAAAAAAAGCGAACCGAAGTCCGCTAATTGGTTTTTATCAAATTGATAATGTTGCTTTTCTAATCTGGAACATCATCTACTATTCTAGGCATTCCTCCATCGTTTCCGCCATTATGAGGCGGTGCAACAGCTAATTGATTCGGGTCATTATTGTCACAAAATGTTCCTCCGTTTGGGTTGTGATAACAGATTTGGTCACCATAACAACTACCGTATGAACAACCGGATCCTCCGAAAATTAATTGTTGCGATTTTTTAGGAATCGGTGTTCCTAAATTTAAGATTGATTTTTTCATAGAATAAATGTTTTAAAATTTTAAATCAGTCTAAAAATACAAAAACAAAATAAATAAAAAGTGTAGAAATCGTGAGCAGAGAAAAAGCCATTAAAATCTTAAATAAAGTTAGAGAGCATTATATGAATACTCTTGTAATTGATGATACAGATAAGGAAGATTTAAAAGAAGTTGAAGAAGCTCTTCAATGGGCTAAAGCTAAAAAACAGTAGTTAATCAAAAATATCAACATCATCAGGACCTGATGTAGGGCCATTTCCCCCTCCTAGTTTATAGATGACAAAAGTTATTAGGAATAACATAACAATAACAAACCAAATACTTACTTCTGTTTCTTTTTGAGCCATGAAGTAAAACTAGTAAAAACAAAATAAATTAAAAGAGTAGTTAAAACAAATGCAAAAACTCGAATTATTTAGCGGAACAATGGGGTTTAGTAAGGGCTTTGAAGAAGCTGGATTTAAATTTGATAAAGTTTACTACAGTGAAATAGATAAACACGCAATTGCTAATTCAAAATACAACAGACCTAATGCAGAACACATCGGATCAGTTAAACATTTTCAGCAATGGAAAGGTAAACTCGGTAGAATTAACGTACTCACCTTCGGATCGCCTTGCCAAAATTTTTCGTTGGCTGGTAATAGAAAAGGGCTTAAAGGAAGGAGTAGTTCACTCATCCACTATGCCATTATGGCTATCGAGTGGTTTAGACCTGATATTTTTATTTGGGAAAACGTTAAAGGAGCTTACTCCAGCAACAAAGGCCAAGATTTTCAAGCAATCTTTGAAAGGCTTGCCAACATTGATGGTTACAGACTCGAAAAACAACTGCTTAATACAAGCTGGTTTCTACCCCAAAATAGAGAGCGAATATATCTTATTGGACATCTTACAGGAAGAAGTAAGCCAGGAGTATTTCCTTTCGGAGAAGATGACCAAATATTTATTAAGCCGGAAAGATCAAAAGAAAGACAATCACAAACCAAACATTGTACAACACTTAAATCAAGTGGAGCAATGAAAGCTGATGATACTTATGTTCAAATGCCTTCGAAATCAGGATGTATAAGCGGAGGAGGAAACTCAGGAGGATTACATAGTGACATGACTGTAATTCCTGTATTAACACCGAATAGAAGAGAAAAAAGACAAAATGGACGAAGATTTAAAGAAGATGGAGAACCAGCATTTACTCTGAACTGTCAAGATCAACATGGAATATTTATAACTTCTAATACTAAAAAGGGTTATGAAATTGCTACTACTAAAGATACTATAAATTTTAGCCAGCCTAATAGCCAGCCTAATAGCCAGACTCGTAGAGGACGAGTAGGAAAAGGTAAAGCTCAGACTTTAGACACTGCTTGTAATCAAGGGATTTTAGTTCAAAAAGAAGTAACTAGAGGGAATTCGCAAGGCGCACGAATTTACGAAACCTCTGGAACATCTTCTTGTCTAAACTCAGGAGGTGGTGGTTTAGGAGCAAAAACTGGCTTATATGATGTAGATAATAAAATCAGAAGATTGACAGAGATCGAGTGTGAAAGACTTCAAGGGTTTCCGGATGATTGGACAAAATTTGGAGTCTATGATGGTGTTTTGAAAGAAATCAGTAAAACTCAACGATACAAAATGCTTGGTAATGCAGTAAGTGTTCCAGTAGTAAAAGAAATCGCAGAAAGATTAAAACGAATTATAAAATTAGAGTAGTTAAGATGAAATTAGAACCAGTAACAAAGATAGATCAGATTAGTGAGAATGACACTTTAATCATAACTGGTCATACCTTAAAAAACGAACCAGTTAAAGCTGAAATTGTAAAAGTATCGAAAGACGGTATTGAAATCATTTTTGATAAAAAGATGAATAGATATTTTAATCTAGGAATGTTTCTCCAGGGGAAATCTTGGGTTAAGGAATTAGCAATAATAAAATAAGTGTAGTTAATCAGGATTTCTAAATTCTCCGAAATATTTATTCATGAAGTAAATTATTAAGATAAATACGATAATCCCCGAGGCTTGTTCAAACATAAATCAAAAATATAAAAACTAAAAGTATAGTAGTCTTATGAAAGATACAAATTTAAACGAAGATCAATTACAAGGTTTGGTAGAAGAGCAATACTACTATGACCAATTTGAATACGGAGGTTTAACAGATTAAAACTGTAGTTATCAGAATCTATTGCCTCCATTAGAATTTGGGAAAAACAATAATAAAACACACTTGAGATTGTAAATGAAGATTCTATAAGTTCTATTCTTTTTCATTCTCAAATATAATAAAAACAAGCTTGTAATATTTATTATCGAGTTTATTAACCAAAAATTAAAAACACATAAATGAATAATCTAGTAATAACAATAGTCACATTAGCAATTCTAGCATGTTTTCTGATGTATAAGCTATATCTGAATGAACAACAATACAGAAAGTATTATCAACAAGAGTTGGAAAAGGAGAAGTATATTAACAAAGAGATGTTGAATGAGCTAATTAATAAGCTTTGATTCATTTATAAAAAAAGAAACCCACTCAAAGATTGAGCGGGAAAATTGCTATGAAAAAGAAACTTAGGACGTCTCCTAAGATGATACGAAATTAGTCATTAAAATATCAATAGCATAATTAATTGAAGATAAATAACAAATCAACAACAGTTGTTTGTTTTATCAACAAATAGAATTATCAGTTAAAAGAGAATTAAAAATAAGAAGGTAGTAGGCAAGTATGTAGGTTCGATTCCTACAATGAATGGTTCTATGACGGTAGTCACTTGGAGGTTCGACTCCTCTTACCTTCACAAAAAAGTAAGGTCTATGTGTATCCAAAGAAACATAAATCAACAACTGTTGTTGATTTGTTGTTGTAAAGTATAAAAAATTAATAACAATCAAATGAAAGTAGAACAAACATCTTATGTAGCCACCAAGAAACAGTTGTTTAGACTATATCATAAACTTCCAGAGGATTTTTTAAGGGAGACTATTAATGATATAATATCTAAATGCAGGAATAAGAAATTGGAGGAGATTAAGAATGTTAGAAATATAACTCCTAATGAATTCAGAGAGTTTGTAAAAGAAGTAGGCCAAGTGTAAACTCAGTTAAAGTAGGTTAAAGTCGGCTAACTTCTTTTAAAATAGCTTAACCTAGCTTAAAGTCGGCTAAGGTAGTTTCCTCTTTGAAAACAGTTTGATATTTGCCTTGTATTTCAGTTTTAACAAATGAGCATACAGGCAATAAATCAATTATTATATAGACCGATAAGTCGTACTAAAAAATATGACAAGTACTTTCCAAAAGTATCTTGTCAATCTACATTTTTGAAAGAAGCGACTACTACTGGAGGATTGGAGTTAATGAAACAATGGTCTAAAAAATATGCTCATCAAACCGAAAAGATTGCCAAGAAATTACAAGGCAAAACACTTCCTGAAACCATAAACAACATATACAATTGGCTTTATAATCATCTACAGTATGATGCCGATGGTTACGAACAGAAATTAAAATCTCCAGCTTGTAGTTATTTCATGCGATTTGAAGGAATTGATTGTAAATCGTATTCACTTTTTGCTTCATCAATACTATCAAATTTAGGGATCGCTCATAAGTTTCGAAAAGTCGTGCAACCTTCCGATCCAAACAGATGGAGTCACGTATATGTTGTTGTTCCATATAAAAATCAAGAATTGATTATCGACGCCACCAAGTCAATTAATACAGAAGTAAATAAAGTTAAAGAGTTTGACATGAGTGTTATAGATGTAAAGTTACCTTATTATGGTATGAATGCCTCAATGGGTAGTCCACGAAAAGATATAAGTAAAGCAGTTCAAAATTTTGTTGCTTTTTTAGGTGATTTAAATAAAAGAGGTGTCTCAAAGTTAACGACAAATTCAATTAAGCAAGATGTTCGTTCTTTTATTGATAAAGGAATTGAACCTAAGGTTACCATCACGAATAAATATTTTCAAGTTAACGGAAAAAGACATTATTATACTGTTTCATCCGCTTCGGGATTAGGGTTTGTTTCCTTTGATGGTATTTCTTCTTTAGTAGATAATATTGGTATTGGTAAAATCTTTGATCGTGGTTTTGGTCAGGTTTTCGATAACGGCTTTGATTTTAGTTGTTGGGGAGCATCATTTCCTCCTTCTTTAGCGGAACCACAAACCAACCAAAAAGTAAAAGACATATTTACTAAATACGATCTTCTGAATGTTGTTAAATCGAGAAATTTAAATGCTACTAAAAATGTGGTAAATGAAGTAATTGCTCAATTAACATTTGGTCGAAATGATCGTAAGGCTAATATTGATAACACCCAAGATTGCACTAAAAAAGGTGAAGAATTATCTTATAAAATCTTCAATCAAGCCTTAGAGGATTTATACACTGCTTTAAATGGCGATTTTAATGTTCAATATAAAACTCATAGCAGAGCGATTAGTTTTGAATTTAGAGGCGGGAGCTGGACCAGAACTTATTCTGTAAAAGATATTGCAACAATTCAGTTTAAAAATGCAGCACCAGGAAGCGGAGGCGGAACTTCAAATCCTTCACCTGGTCCTGTTGATCATTCAAATACCATACCACCAAAGAAAAATAATAAAGGAGTATTAGCGGTTCTTGGAACTGCTTTAACCGGAGGCTATTTATTATTTGCTTAATACATAAATAATTAGAATTAGAAATATGAAATTAAAATTCAATAAGAATAGTATGCAGGATACTGCTACTGTTGGAGTGGGAACAATTGCGGGAACGTATGGCTCACGAGCTTTAATGGCTATCGCTCCGAGTGAGTTTAACGAGCCATTAATCAGAGGAGTTTTAGGAATTGGAGGTTTTGCTGTTGGTGGAGCTTTACAAGGCAAAGGACTAGGAGTAAACCTTGTGAAAGGTTTTTTAATGGGTGTTGGATTAGACAATACGCTTGGTGCAGTAAATGAGCTTGTAGCTCCATCTTTACCAGCGGATTCAGGTACTCAAAGTCAAAAGATTATGAGAGCAATGTTTGGTATGAATTCTCCAGGGGAAATAAAATATACACCGACCTTAATGATTCCAGATGCTTCTTCATGGGGTGAAAATGCTCAATTATCAGAGCAGAAATTCAACTTTAAGGTTGCTTAATTAAGTAAAGTATCAACGAAAAAAATAAAATATAGAAAAATGAGAGACTTAAGCTCAAAACGTGTATTAGTAGAAATTTTAGAAGAGAATGGTAAAAGATTAACCAGTCAAATGGTTGAATCTGCAACCCAAGGAAATATACGTTTTTTAGATAGTGATCACTATTTAAGAAAGGCAGTAGTTGGTGGTTCAAACCAACAGTTAATTGATTCAGAAACAAGAATGATAGATGGTGTTTCTACATTTAAAGGAACCCAATTTCAACATGATAGAGTGGAGATTATCGACAAAATCAAAATTGGTTATGATTCTAATGCTAATGAGAATCATGAAGGATTTGCAACCTATCAAAAAGCGCTTCCTGGTATTTTTAGAAACGCTAGATTAAAGATATCTCAAGGAAGTAAATTATTAGGGGATTTTCCATTATACCGATTAGGGAATAAATATACTGGGAATTCCATTGAAGATGATTTTAGAGTTTTAACTCAACCAATTGTAATTGTTGGTGGTGTGGACTTTGAATTGGAGTTAATTTTTCCAAAAGGATATAAGAGTAATGTTACGGATTACGAATATTTAGAGATAGCAACTTCGGGTATTAGTGTATTTAGAAAGGATTCTGTGTAATTCCTTTAAAGGTTGATTTTTAACACAAAAGCTCATAAGCTTCCTTATGAGCTTTTTTAACACATTTTTTATGATAAAGTTAAAACATACGGTTGTCAATTTGACGATTCCTTCAGGAGATAGCGTTGATGATGCTACTCTTAAATTAGAAGAGGGTAATGTTGTTGCTTGCGCCTTATTTAAGAATAATGATCCGAGTTCAAATGTGAACGTTAAGATAGAAGCTAGTAACTCAGATGAGTTACATCCTTTTGTCTCTTACCAAGAATATCAGCCAACAAATGGTAATCATTTTGACAGTAGAAAAAGACTTTATTTTTCTGGAGGAAGAGAAATTAGAATTTTCGCTAAATCTAATACTCCTTTAACAGATGAGTTTACTTTTCAAATGATTTTTTATATCGATCAATCTAAATAACAATGGAATTGCAAGGAAGTTTAATTGAAAGAGTTATCAAAAACGATGAATCAATTTCGTTAGAAGGTTTGAGAGATGTGTACTTCAAAAACCTTGAATCAACACCTGTTGATATTGGTTTATTAAAGTTGCTTGGTTATGAAGATACTTCCTTTGCCTCAAATGTTACTCTTGATCAAAAGAATTTGCAAATCAGTTTTGATACTACAAAGGGAAACAAGAAAAAACTATACCTAAGAGCTATTAAAGTTACTGGATGCATTTGTAGAGAAGAATAAAACCACCACCTTAATTATGAATATACAAGATATAGAAAGCATAAAATACTTTTTAAAGAGTAACCCTAAACATTCCATTGATGTTATAGATTATGAACTAAACAAAGCTTTAGAGAAAAAACTAAAGTATGCTGATTTACTTTCAAAATACGGTTCTTTAGAAGAATTAATATCACTGTATAGATCAAAAGGTGTATCAAGATTATTCATTCAAAAGTTTAAACCTAACGGAACTTCAAATCTACGTGTTGACAAACCTAGGCAAGTTGCTTTAGAGAATACTAAAAATTTGGTGGTTAATGAAACAGCAACAAATGGTGCTATAGTAGAACCTACTTTAGCACCAGCTGTTTCTACTTATCCAACATCTGTTGTTAATCAACAACAAATGTTGGGCATGAATGGTTCATTTGGAATGAATGCATCTGAATTAATTTCATTACACACCAAGGCAAGAATATTGCAAGAGCTTGAGAAGCAAAATGAAGAGTTAAAAGAAACATCTAAAAAGTTAATTCGTAAGAATGAAGAGCTGGTCGATGAAAATAGAAAACTTCAGACTGAATTGATGTTTTCTAAGGAGCGAAACGAATTAGAGATTTTAAAATTAAAGCTTGAAGATAAACCAGCTATAGAACCAGAGACATTAAAGGCTCTTTTAGATGTAGGAAAAAACATTGTTCCAGCGATAATACAAAAGCAATCAGCTAGTGCATCGGTTACTCCTGGTATGAACGCTTCATATGTAAACTTATCAGAAATTAAGCAAGGATTAATCTCAATGGTAAGTTCTAAAGAGTTTACGGATCAACAGACCAATGATTTGGTATTGTTGGCAATTGGACAACAACATAATACTGAATTCGCAAAAGAATTAAGCGATTTAGTTGTAAAGTATAATTTAAAAGAATTGATATAATGCCGTTTCAAATAGAAATTGATGGTAAAAACATCGCAGATAAACATAACAGGAAAAAAGCAATAGAAACTATTCTTTCAAAAACAGATACGGAAGGATTACAAATGTTTGCTAACTTTTTAGAGAATCCAAAGGCATTGGGTGCATTTAAAGAAAACTACAGTTTCTTAAAATCTTTTGTTTCCTAATTATGGGTAATGCAAAACAAGGTTTAAAGGGCGTACCCGTAGCATTAGTTGCTAATGAAATAGCAAATTCTGATGAAGGGAAAAAAACTATTGGTCAATCAATTAATGCAGCTAAAATGATACTCGTTTTTCTAGGTTCTTTGGCGGCTGTTCGTTATGGAGTGTCAAAGTTTAAGGACCTTAGAGCAGATCGTTTTGCTCGTGAAAATGTTGGGAATCCAAATTTAACTGCTGCCGCTGTTATTTATGAGTCCTTTACAAGAGTAGGTTTTCCAGATTCTAGTGTATTAAGTTATTTGATTCCATCGATTAATATTTCTACCGATGAATCTGCTTTATTTAGTATTGCTAGTCAAGTCACTAGTGTAAAAGATGTATCGGAAGCATATTCCATTCTCTTTAGAAGAAATCTTTTTACTGATATCAGAAAAGGGCTTGATACAGATGAGCTGAAAACATTTTGGAATATTATTAACTCTCCTTCCGATAATCAAAATCAGCAGTTATTGTATCCATTAGGAACGGATTTGTATTCGGCTTCAAAAAGTATGATCACTGTAAATAAAGCTGTACAAGATGCCAATGGTAATTGGCAAGGAACAGGAGAATTGTATGGCACTTTTGAATTTAGAGAAGATGTAGGTGAAGTTATTGCTCATGGTGTTTGGGCTTCTAATGATGGTAGAAAAGAAAACTACTATATCATAGAAAGAGGATGGTTTATGAAAGATCAAGGTGTTGTCTTACAGCATCAAGTAACAAATAAAAAAATTTAAAAGATGGCTATTAGAGTTGCAAGAATAATTGATGATTTAGGAACACCAATTCCAGATGTTCATCTAGTTAATACCACAACAAGGCAAGGAGCATTTACCAATTTCGATGGAGAATTTAAGATAGAAGCCTCAGATAATGATATTATTGAGATTTCTCATATTGGGCAATCAGGTAAAAAACTCAAAGGGAGTGAATTAACAGGAACTATCACCTTGTTATCATCGGATGAATTTCTAGACGAAATTGTAATCACTTCAAAAAAGAAAAAGAATGGATTATTTGCCCTAGGAATTATTGGTTTGATTGCAGGGGGAATTTATTTAGCGAGTAGAAATAATAACGTTGAGAAGGTAACCTTGTAATGGCTGATTTTAATCTATACAAACAAACTGCTTTAAAGTTTGAAGGAGGATATCAAAAGCTTTCTTCTGATCCTGGTAATTATAATTCCAGAGGTGATCTTGTAGGTACTAATATGGGAATAGCTGCTACGACCTACGAAAAATGGTTGAATAGACCTCCTACGGTAGAGGATATGAAATCAATCACCGTAAGTATTGCTTCAGAGATTTATAAATCATGGTATTGGGATACTGTAAGAGCTTCAGAAATTAATTCGCAAGCTGTAGCCGAGAACATTGTGGATCATGCTATTAATGCTGGACCAAGAACTATTGCAAAAATAGTACAAGGGATATTGAATAAATATTACAAGAAAAACCTTGTGGTTGATGGAGCCATTGGAGCAAACACAATAAAAGCTATAAACGCTGTTGCTCCAACTAAGCTATTTCAAAAAATAAGTCAGTACAGATTGGAATATTACAATTCTTTGAATAATAGTGATTGGATTTCTATCTGGCATAAAAGAGTAAAATCTTTAGCCGATAAGTTTGGGATCCTCATTGAAAAAAAAAAGTACTTGGAGCATTTGTAGTTATTTCTATAGCCTCGTTAATTTTTATAAAAACAAGACCAAAAAAAAATGAAACAATACCTAATTGAACATTTAGATCATGTTTTTGCATATCTATTTGGTGCTGGTGGTCTTTTATCTGTTTGGATAGAAAGGAAAAAGAAAAAGACAGATGCATTATCAGGAATGCAAGCAGCCTATGATAAGTATGTAGAGGATTCCGATCAAAAGTTTGAAGCAATGAAATCCGAGGTTCTTACTTTAAAAGAGAAGTTAGAAGAAGTAGAAGCTTATTGGAAGCAAAAATATAGTTCTCTTAAAAAAGAGTTTGATACCTACAAAAGAACACATCCATAATAACCGGTAATTATATAAGTAATGGAAGAAAAGAAAAACGAAAAACCAGAAGCATCAAATAAATATGGTGGTCTTTTTTTATTTGGAACTATTGTAGCTGTGAAAACAGTTTTTAAAAGAAAAAAGTTAATTGAATTTATTGATACAGTTAAGTTCAACTTAAGAATTAAGCAAGTAGCTAAAGGGAGAGCTATTTTAAACATTATGCCATTAACTTCCCTTAATGTTCCCTATCCGATCAAATCAATTGATATTATTTACAATAAGGAAAGTTTAGCCGCAACAAATTCTAGTTGTGATTTGAATAACCGAATTGTTGCTAATTCGAATATCGATATTCTCTTTAACGTACTTTCTCCTGATGTTACAGAAAGTATTCTCGAAAATTCAGAGTTAGCTATTACTTATAGCTTGTACGGATTCAGTTTTAAAAGGTTATACAAACCTGTTAATATCTTAAAAAACAACAATTCAACAACAGTTGTTGATACTGTATCAACATGTGGTTGTTCTAAGAAATAAATATGGGTAGGCAGATAAGTATTGAGTTAATTAATGGTGTTACAGTAGTTACATATGTGAAAGATGGTAAAACATCTGTTCAGTCCACGGCTAAGTCAAGGGATATTATCGCAATTAACGGAGGTATTCAGATAATGCCGGATAAGGATGAAACTAGCTTTAACAATGAGAAAATATTAATCAGTGAACTAACGGATAATTTTGGTACTTCAAATGGTGCAGAACTCGTTAAAAAGTTTGCTGAGTTGGGTTTTTTTAAACAAGGAGGTGGTGGGGTGAGTGAAATAGATGAAGGTTGTTTTCATCTAAAGGATAACACTTTAAAAATGTGTAATCTTAGTACTAGTTTTAATAATACTCCATTAGGAATGCCAAATGGGTTTTTACCGAATCGAGTAATTGCTTTTGTAGAATTACCTGAGTATCCTATTTGTAATATTCGTTGTGTTGTACATGTTGGGTTTACGAAATTATTCCAAAATAATACTAGTACCATTGTATCTCCATTTAAAGCGATCATTAATAGTACAATCATCAATAAAGATGAATGGTTAGCCTTAACTCATAAAACAGATACTTACAATTTTGAAACTGTCAGTTATAGTGATGTGAGTTCAGATTTAGAAAATAGTCCTTTAAATTTTCTGGAAAAACTAAAGAACAATGATTTGCTAGATACTCCAGAAACATTAGTAACTGATATTGGTGTCGTTTATCCTAATTCAGAGCCTTTGGAAGTTAAGACTGGTTTTCTTCCAGATGGTAGAAAAGGAATATTCTTATATCTCCCAAAAACAGTTTTTGTAGGAATCTCAAATTCCATGTTTGTAAACTTATCAGAACTAGAAATTACGTTTGACAACATGGAAGGTTTTGATAAAAAATTGTATAAAAATTTTCCGCAGATAATTTTGAGTGATGAAGTTTCCTTAGGACAATTTGAAAATAGAGAAATAACACATTTTTCAACAGTTGTTGTTGGTCCACCTATCGGTTTTTAAAAGTTAACTGGTTCAGAAAAAAAAGCTACAATGAAAATTAATTTAGATTTTAAGATTTTAAAATATCTACTAAGCAAAACAAAAGTAGATTTAAACTACAAGAAAGAAACAAGAGAAGTTGAAAACACTTCTGGGAATAATGCAGTTTTACCATATCCTACAGCAACTACCGCTGGTCTTTTACAAAGAAATGATCGAAGAAATTTTAATCCGACATTACGAGATGCAGGAGGTACAGGAACGTATTCCTTTACCAATGCTGGATCTTTTTACGAGAGAGTCGGTAATCTAGTATATTTTCACATTATCCTTACCAATATTAATCAAACAGGAACACCGAGTAATACCCTATACATTGGAGGTTTACCTTTCTCAGTTACAAGTACTTTATCATACCCTTTTTCAATCGGTGGATTTACAAGATCGAATGTTAATTTTCACAATTTAATAGCACGTTCAAGAGGCGGTAATGCACCTGGTTTTGATAAAAAAGATATTGTATTTGAATATTCTGATTCCTTATCTGATTCTATAGGTCAAGGCTCTAACAACTTTATGAAATCAGTATCATTTACCAATGGGATTATAAATGTTTCAGGCTGGTATCCGATAACTTTTGGAAGTAGTGATTATGTAAACTAAAATCAGAATGAAGAAAATATTAATAGGAAGTGCCATTGCACTGACAACCTTTACCGTTAATAAAGCCAAGAAAACAAAACAGATCATTAATAGTCTTAAAGTTAAAATTACCAAGTTGAGAGTTGGAAGTCTTGCTTTGAGCATGATTAAGTTATCCTTGGATTTAACAATCACTAATGAGAGTAGTCATGATTTAGGATTAACCACCTTTAAGCTTTTGAAAATAAAAGAGATTAGATTCTTCAATAGAAAGAACAATCAGTTTTTGGCAACTGCTTTTGTTGACGTGCATGATTTGAAAATTAATGCGAATGATTCCTTAACACTATATAATATTCCTGTTGAACTCGAAACAAAAAATGTTTTTGAGAATTTATCCATTTTCAAAGGTGACCTGCAAGAAAACATAAAGATTGTTTTGATTCTAGATACAATGGGGAAACAATACGAACTTAATACCGAAAACTTTATATCCTAATGGTAGCAGATTTTATCAATCAATACAACGCACTCGATAAAACAACTGTTGAGAGAGCAAAATTAGTTGCTATAAATTCTAAAGCAGAATTACTTTCTTCTGTTTCTCCAACAATCCAAGAACTATTTACTAAAACCAAAACGATTCTTGAAAATTCTGATGCTGAGAAGTTTGAAATCAACATATCAAGTAAATTGTTGAAAGAAAAGATTTCACTTGATGATTCAGAAATCAAAGGGCTTGGTATTCCGTTGATTGATTTGCCTGAAGATATCGGTTTAAATGGAAAAGTGTCTCAGTCTGATATTTACCAAATGATTACGGATCAAATGATTCAGATGATTGAAGAGGCTTCAGGTAAAAACTGGGTACAAAGTTGGAAGGCAAATCCTTTTATTACACCACTCAATTTTATTTCTAAGAAGCCATACAGAGGAATTAATCACAATCTACTAACCATATTTGGGTTTCGTACTTTTAAGAATCCGTACTTTTTAACTTTCAAACAAATTGAAAAACTAAAAGGACGATTAAAGAAAGGAAGTAAGGGATATCCAGTGATTTATTATACCAGATTATTCATCTATGAATCTGTTGAGGAAGGATTAAAATTTGCTACTTATGATGTCAGGAAATTTATTATTTTCTTAAAAGCCAATAAAAGTAAAATTCGACTGTTACGTGAATCAAAGTTTAGTATTGAAGAATTGGTAGGGCAATCATACATTCCAATTATGAAATACTATAAAATCTTCAATGGCGAAGATGTAGAAAATATTGATTTTAAACTGGAAGAGCTAAGAAAAAGTATGGTGCGAAATGATGGTGAAAAGTTACAAGTTGCTGAGGCTATTATTAAAAACTTTCCGGCACCAATTCCTGAACTAAAACATGGTGGTGATAGAGCATTTTATACTCCTGGGAAAGATTACGTGCAAATGCCAAAAATTGAAAGGTTTGATACAGAATTAGATTATTACAGAACCCTTTTTCATGAGTACATTCATGCTACGGGCCATGAAGAAAGATTGGATAGAAAATTATCAATGGATCAGGAACAATATGCTAAAGAAGAATTAGTTGCTGAATTCGGAGCTGTGTTTTTAAGTGCTGAAGCTGGAATTATTTGGAGAACAAATAAAAATCATGCTGAGTATTTAAAAGGATGGAGAAATGCTTTAAAAGACATAAAGAAAGATAATAAGTTAATTTTAAGAGCTTCTTCATTAGCCCAAAAAGCAACGGATTATATCTTGCAACGAGACAAAGAAGGAACTCCGTTGTACTTAAAGAAAATGAAAAAAGAACTCTCTAAAAAAGAGTTTGATTTTTCATTTAAAAAGTTAATCTCTGAGAAAACAATTTTCTCACATGTAAACAAAGGCTATAATCTAGAAAAGATTAGTGATGCTCTATTATCAAAAGCCTATGCGTATAGTTTACTAGCAAAACATATTCTTAGCAATAGTAGAAATTATCCTCATTATAAAAAATCATCATTATTAACAGAAGCAGGAAAAACTTCTTTAATTAAAAAGATGAAAACAGAAATTGAAAAACGACACTTAAAAATTGCGGTAAACTTTTCCATTCCGAAACAACAAAGGAAACCAAGACAATTGGAATTAGGATTAAAAGGAGCGGGTGATGTTCTTTTGGATCTAGAAACCAACAACCAACCAACAATAGCAACAACTGTTGTTGCTCCTGTTGTTATAAAGGAAGAAGAAACTAAGGTACAAAACAACAATTTAGAAACTACTGATGAAAATATTTCATCTACTCCGGTTATAGACATAACAAAGAATGAAGAATTAAGTGAATACGAAAAGAAGATGCAAAAGCTTGGTTATGTAAAAGCTACTTCGGCTCCAAAACAAGCATCTGGAATTTATAGATTACCAGGAGAAATTGGAAAATTCTTACAGAATATCCAACCGTATAAAGAACTGATCATTATCAAAGGAAATAAACACTCCAGTAAAAGTCAATTAGCTATGCAAATAGCAAATGGTTTTGGAGAACTGAACAAGAAAGTTGTTTATATCGATTATGAACAAGGAGGAATGGAATGTAAGGACACTATCGATTCTTTAAACCGAAATACAACTCCCCAGGGAAAAAGAAATATTTTAGTTAAAGGTTATGTTGAAAAACCACTGCAAGAGCTAAAGGCGATTAGTCAAATTAACGATGTTATTGTTGCCGATTCCGTTACCGATTTAAAGATTACAGCAGATCAATTAAATGAGTTAAGGAATCAATTTCCAGAAGTGATTTGGGTTTTCATTTCTCAGGTAAAAGAGAATGGTAGAATGTACGGAGGAAATAAAATGGCGCATAATCCAACTAAAATCATTTATTGCCATAGCAATAAAAACTACGAAAAACGTTTTGCCGAACTAGAAAAAAATAGAGGTAATAGTTTGGAGGTTACCTACAACATCTTTGAAAAGAAAACAACTTTACCTGAAGAAGAAAGTGGGGATGATATAATTATCGATTTGTAAACTTTGTCTTTGTTTTGTTCATTATAACACCCTATTGAGAATTTCTGTGGGGTGTTTTTTTGTGTTTTAAAAAACTATTTGGAGTTAATTAAATTTTCAATACTTTTGAAAAAACACCCCGATAAATAGAAACACTAAAAAAACACAATAGTTCCTGTTATCCGGAATATTTAATCGATAAATAGGAATATTTTTACTGATATAACGAGTTGCCATTAATTTGAATGAAACTAACTGACCAAATAAAAATCCGAGAGCTTAAATTCAAACCAAAGGTTGAAATTTTAGAAAATATTGTTGAATTGAACGACATCGGAATTTCGATTTCAAAACCTAACGGATTTACAATTGATGACGGCGGAATTTTTGAAAGTTTTAAAACGGATTATATTTTTCCAGAAAACTCGGAATTTTCAAAAAAAGACAGAGAAGACTTTGAAAACCGGATTTACCCACCTGTTTTCACACTCAAAAAAAATAATGGAAGACCAATCATTGCGTGCTACTTATTTGACATTAAAGCATTGAAAGGTGGAAGAAACCTGAACATCCGGAGTATAAACAAGTTTGAGTTAATGTGGACACCATATTTAGCAAAAAAGACAAACGAAGTTCCAATGAATGCCAAAAGAATTTTGAAAAACGACTTGACTGGAGCACTTTCGACCGAATACGGATTTGAATATAAAATCAAAAATGGAACTGAACCAATTCCTTCGAGATTAAGAATATTGACTTACGAAGTTGGGAATTTTGTATTGACTTTTTATTTAGTTTATGACAATGCGAATGACCTCAAACAGACCGAATTGGATTCTTTCATTGACGGAATAAAAACTAATGGCAACAATGGCTATAATTCATTGTGGCAAAAAGCTAAATCGATGTTTAATCTATAAATCTAACGGAGAATTTTAGTGGAATAATCCTACTGATGATTCCACAACGAAATCATAGCCGAAACGTTGTGGTGCATTTACTCAACAAACTCAATAAGACTGAAATTAAAGAAAATATGGAATCAAATTTTGTAAAAATTGTTGAGTGTTATATTATCACAGGAGTTGGAATTTTAATAGAGCTACAACATAGGGAAAATGGAATTCCGCCAAATACTGAAATAATTGACTCGACTTCTAACGAAACTTGGATTATCAAAAAAAGAGTTCATAACGGAATTTTAATTTTAGACAAATCCGAAAAGTATTTTGAATGTGAAACTGAGTCTATGCACGTAGACAGTGTTTTCAATACTCTAACAGAAAGAAGAATAGGAGTGGAAACAGAATTGGATAAGCGAAGAAATGGTATTTATATGTATTTAATAAAGCCTAAGAAGAAAAAACAGAAATTAAAACCTGAAATTGGAACTGAATTAAAAATAAAAACGACATCACAACCAAGAGTAAAGTGTATTTAAATAAGATGTTAAGAAGATTATAATAGATGAGAACTTATCCAGAAAACACCGAAGAACTAGAAAAAAAACACAGTTTTAGTTTTCCTCTAGATAACAAAAAATTAGAGCTTATTCATAATAATGTTATTTTACGTAATGATATTGCATACGTATTTTTAAAATCTAGAATCTTAAATTCACTGAAAATGCGAAATCTATTTGAAAACGAATTATTCAGTGAATCTTTTTTGGACAAAAAATTTAACCAAACGGATAGACTTAAAATTTATAAAGCAATAAAAAATCAGCTTCCTATGCCAGTTAGTGAGAGGAATAAATTGAGCTTATCTTCTTTCTTTCAGTTAAATGAAAAACCAAAAGTCGATTCAAGAGTATTAACAATTAAAGACTTAATTTTTGATTTAATTAAGCAGCACAGATTGACTATCAAGGGAGATTTTGAAACATTTTTTAAACATGAGCTTGATAACTTAAAATACAAAAACGACACCACAACAATATGTAAAAATGCATTGAAACGCATTTTACATTAACCGTTGTATGCAAGCTTAGGAAATGACAGTGCAAGATGAAAACAAAAGATATAATAGAAGGAAGTCCAGCAATTAAATCGACTACGATTGCTCATTCTGATAATTTCATAATGACGACTGGTGGGGTTGTAAATATTTACGAAAATCTGATTGACTCTGATTGTGACTTAATTCTAAATACTAAGAAGATTAAACAAATTCAGTTTGCTGATAAATTCAAAGTAACCGAAAAGACTTATGATTTAATCAACCATAGATTATTGACAGATAGCTCCAAACCAACTTTAAGGTTAGTGCTAAACGGATTCGGATTTGTGGACAATTTGGATTGCTTGGAATTCTTGACTAATACAAAATCACTTACGGTAGATATGTTCAAGAATAAGCAGATTGAAAATATAAATAAATACTTACGACTTGAGCATCTTGGAATTGGAGGACAAGGATTGTCAATTAAACCAATTTCGGAGCAAAGCGAATTGATTAGTTTGTTTGTTTTTGACAAATTGAAAGATGTTGAAACGATTGGAGAGCTGACTAATTTAAGAAAACTGACTGTTTCAAAACTAACGCTTAAAAACCTTGACTTCTTAACGACTTTAAATCAATTAGCGGAACTTAATTTTATGTTAGGTAGTGCGACTGATTACGGAAAACTACCTGAAATTGGAGTGATAGAAAAGATGTCATTTACACGAGTGAGACAATTGACAAAAGAACATTTAATGATTCTTAATGAAATGAAATATCTAAAAGAATTGACCATTGATACTCAAGCAAATATTTTCGATTTAGATTGGTTGTCAGATAAGTCGATTAAGACAGAAGTATTTAATTGTAAGAACTTTAATGAATAAAAGTTAGCATACAACAATGTATATACAAAATAGGCGAAATAGTAGTAAATTCAGGGGCTGTAGCCCGCTTCAACATCGTATCGGTTTGATAAGTTTGAAGCACGCAATCGCCTACTTTGCATATACTCACAGTTGGCAGTAATTAAAAAATAGAACAACAAAATATAAAATATTTAAGTACAGTGAATAGATTTGAAATAATAGAAAAAATCGGTGCTCAACACCATACTGGAAATACAGAATCAGGTGAATTTAGTTATCCTACTGCACTTAAATCTATAGGAAAAAACATAAAGGATTATCAGAAAGGAAATAGTGGAAAAAATCACCAATATTTAGATATACGATTTGAAAATGAACGCCTAGCAATATTAGTAGAAACAAAAAATAAGTTTAGTAAGTGGGGCAAGGCTAAAATTCAAAAACAACTACAAGATTATGTACGCTATGAAAAAGCTTATTCTGATAAAAGGATTGTTGCAATTTTAGCAGAAACTGACGGTGATGACGTATGGGTATGGTATGGTCAATCTGTTATAATTGATGATGACCATAAAATAGAAGAGGAAACAATACTTAAATCTTTTGAAGAATACGAAGAAATTTGTTTTGGTAAAGTAAATGATAAAATAAAAGTAATTGACTCTATAAAAACACTGAATGAAAAATTACATTCAGACGGTGTACACGAGAAACTCAGAAGTCAATTTGTTGGTACTTGTTTATTGGCTTTAAAAAATGGATTGGTTTACGAAAATGTTAAAGAAACATTAAACCCAAAGACAGGTAAAAACATCAAGCCAGAAGGTGTTGTAATAAATAGTATAAAAGATATTTTAGAGGGTTTACTAACTAAAGGTGGAAGCATTAACAAGGCAAGTAAATTAGCTATTTTAAACAACAAAGTTCTAGATGACCAAGACGTTCAAAGTTTAACATACAAAGAATTGTCAGATATTTTAAAATATATTGACATTAACATTGTACCATATATTAACGATAAGAATACAGCTGGGCAGGATTTACTAAATCTCTTCTTTACAACATTTAATAAGTATGTAGGAAAATCGGACAAAAACCAAGCATTTACTCCTGACCATATATGTGGTTTTATGAGTAAAGTAGTTGGTGTAAATAAAAACTCAAGAGTTCTTGACCCTTGTTGTGGTAGTGGTGCTTTTCTAGTTAGAGCAATGACAGATGCAATGGATGATTGCGAAACTGAGGACGAAAGAGAAAAAGTAAAACAAGAGCAAATTTTTGGTATTGAATATGAAGAAGGAGCATTTGGTTTATCCTCAACTAATATGCTTATTCATGGAGACGGTAACTCAAATGTTGTTCAAGACTCGATATTTAATAGAGGGAAATGGGTTGAGGACAGTAATATTAATGTAGTATTGATGAACCCCCCATACAATGCAACAAAAAAATTCTGTGATCCTAATTACACTAAAAATTGGAAGGGTAATAAAAAAGAAGATCCATCTAAAGGATTTCATTTCGTAGAATGGGTTGCTAGTCGCGTTTCTCCTATGTGTAAAATGGCTGTTTTACTTCCTATGCAAGCTGCGATTGGTACAAGTGCTGATGTAAAGGAGTTCAAGAAAAAAATGCTTGATAAGTACACTTTAGACGCAGTTTTTTCACTACCCGTTGAAATTTTCTATCCGGGTGCAGCTGCAGTTGCTGTATGTATGATTTTCGATTTGTCACAAAAACACTCTAAAGCAAATAAAGAAACATTTTTTGGATACTACAGAGATGATAAGTTTACCAAAAGAAAAGGTTTAGGTCGTATAGAAATGACTGACGAAAATGGTGCCAGTTTATGGGTGAAAACTGAAGAAGAATGGCTTGATTTATACAAAAACAGGAAAGTAGTACCAGGTTTGTCAGTAATGAAAAAAATTGACCACAAAGATGAGTGGTTAGCAGAAGCTTTTATGGAAACAGATTATAGCAATCTAACTCAAATGGACTTTGAACAAACCGTAAGAGATTATTATTCATACATTATTAAAGATGGAGAGGAAAATGCTTAATACTAATGACTGGGCAGATTTTTGTCTGAATGATTTATTTGAAATTAGCGCAGGCAAATACTACTACGCTGATGAATACGAAAGCGGTGTCACACCTTATATAACAGCTTCAGCAATTAATAATGGTATTGCAAAAAGAATAAATCTTCAACCTGATTTTAAAGGTAATGCAATCACTACAGGTAAAGTTGGGTGTACAGCATTTTACCAGAAAGAGGCTTTCTGCGCCACTAGTGACGTAAATATTTTTGTTGCCAAAAAATTTAAAATGACCCCTAATATTGGAGTTTTTATTACTTCAATAATAAACTTCTCTGAAAATTATAAATGGACTTATGGCAGACAATGTCGTCAACAAAATAGTAAAAGAATAATTATTAAGCTACCGAAAGCTCTTGATGAAAACGGTAATCCACTTTTAAATATAAATTCAAATTACAATCCCCATGGCTATGTTCCAGATTTTCAATTTATGGAAGACTACATGGCTATTATTTTAAATGATAATGAAAACAGCTCCATTGGCAGGACTTTAAAAACTAAAAACATTTCTGGGAATCAAAAGATAGAAACATCTGATTGGCAGGAGTTTTACCTTCACAAATTATTTGATATTACCATGGGTAACGGTATAGATTCAAATAAAACAACAGATTTTGACCCTAAAATCAATTATGTATCGAGAGATAGTAAAGGTAATGGTGTTGTTGGTTTTATAGACAAAATGGAGGGTGAAGAAACATTTCCAGCTGGTGCAATGACAGTTGCCTTAGGTGGTAGTTTTCTAGGCTCTTGTTTTATTCAAAAGAAACCATTTTATACAGCACAAAACGTAGCTGTTATGAAAGAAAAAGTAACACTATCTATTTTTACCAAGCTTTTTATTTCTTCCCTCGTAAGACATGAATGCAAAGTTAAATACCTTGCTTTTGGCCGTGAATTGAATTCACATATAAGAAAAGATTTTACCATTAAATTACCTGTGATTAAAGATGAAAATGGTTTTGTAAGAGATGAAGAAAAGGTATTTTCTGAAGATGGATATTTACCTGATTGGCAATTAATGGAGTCTATTGTAACAGATTTACCTTATGGTGATAGAATATAAAACTACTGCCAACAAAGAACTGAGGTAAAAACCAACAATAATCTATTTAAAATATGAACATTCGACTATTAATTACAAGTCTTTTAATTTCAACTATTTCATTTTCTCAAGTTTCGGAAAGTACTGGAATATATTTTGCAAAAGAATTTAGCAAAGAACAAGCTCTTTATAAAGCAAAAGATTACGTTATGACAAATGTAATCGGAATTGAAAAAAAATTGATAAAATTTGACATTGACCCATTAGCAGCAGCAGCATCTGGAGAATTGACTTCTCTCGTTTACAGTTGTGAAGAAAAGAATTTAAGCGGACTCGTTTTAGGTTTTTATGGTAGTCGTTGGAATGATACAGGAGTACTCTATCAAGCATATGCGTTTAAAAACCTTCCTCAAAAAAATGCATTGGAAATTCTATCAAAGTTAGATAAATACATTGACGACGAATCAAAATATCTTTCAGTAAATTCGGATAGCAATAATATGTTTTTCCAATATGATGATATGACTTTTTTAATCTATCGTGACGGAAATGTAATAATAAGAGTATTTTGGAATGGCTTTGATTCAGAATGGGAATCCACAGCTTTTAGAAGAACAAAAAGACGATTTGAACGTAAAATAAAAGACTAATATCGATCAAGTTTTGACATACCAATGCTTCAATAAAATAATACTGAATTTGATTATTCTCGTTATTTGGAATCTTTAATGAATAAACATGAATATTTATACCGATTTAACTAGTTAGAAGTAATTTAACTTGCTATAACAATCTCACAAATTATTTAAACAAGCCTATACTATGAAAAAGAGTAAACTAAATGTTAAAACTCTGACTGAAAATAAAATTTCAGAAATAATAAAATCTGAAATATTTGAGAATAAATTGAATTTTCTAAATGAAAACTATTCAAATCAAAAACAAGAATTATTGATAAGGAATATAATTTTAGAGGAATTGAATAAATATTTCATTGAAAATAATCACGAAAATTTAAAAGCATTTGCGGAACTTAGATTTGGTAAAACAAGAATTGACTTATCAGTAGTTAATTCAGATAACCTTGATAATCCGATTCGTATTGAATTAAAGTATCAATTTACAAATGACTTTAAAAAATTATTAAACTACGAGGAAGTTATTCGAAAAGATTTTGAGGACCGTAAAAGTGATATGTTTATCTTAATCATTTCAAACTGGAAAAAAGAAGACAAAAAAGTATTTGATAAAAAGTGGAAGATTTCACCAAATTTATCTCAATACATAACAAGTGATGAAATATGGAAAGAGAACATTGAAACCACGTTGAATACCTTTCAAAAGGCTGACTTGGAGGTTTTTGATAAAATATTAATTGATAAACCTTATCCAACAGAATATTACATCTATAATTTAAAACGGAGATAACCCCCCCTTATTACAAAGGATATAATTAATTATGACTGAATTTCAACCATGTTAATAAGATAATTCTATCATCTCCTGTAGTAATTCTTCAGGAGATAGTTTTTTAGTAAGTCTTTCCAAGTTCTTTTCAGCTTTAGAAACATGACCAAATAAAGAGTGAGATACTCCAATCTTTTTTATAAGATTAATAAAATATTCTAATGCTATTATGTTCTGATAGCGAACAAACTGATCAGCGTTTAAGTGTGGCACACCTTGACTTTTAACTACGTTGGAGAAATACTTTGAATACATATTGTAAAGTTCGTTATAATTTGTAGCATTGATTGCTTGATTTTGTAGCATGTTAATAAGTCTTTTCAAATTCAAACTAAATAGTAACTTTACAGCTATTATTATTACTATGTGCTTTACTAAGTCAAATACAAAATCAGTAGAAAAAAACGAGAAAAGATTTAACGCAAGTTTTATTACACCAGAAGTATATCAGCCATACTACGCAAGATCTGGTTATTCTACTGATTATTTGTACATCATAAAGCAAAACGAAAGTGAAATTATTAACCCAGCATATTGGGGATTACTTCCAGAAAATATAACTATTGATAAGAGGCAAGAATATTTAAGTCAATATCGAACCTATAATGCCAGAGTAGATAAAATACTTAACAATCAAAATAGAGCTGCAAATTTTATAAAGAGTCAACGCTGCATAATTCTAGCAGATGGAATATTTGAACCACATTACAGATCAGATATAAGTTATCCTCATTATATAAAACATCACGATCATGGTTTGTTTGCATTAGCAGGAGTTTATACGGAACTGGATGATGGTTTGTATACTACTACAATTATAACTAGAGAAGCTAATCCTTATTTTGCAGAGATACACAATAAGAAAAAGCAAGGAACCTTCAGAATGCCTCTAATATTAAATCAGGAGGATGAATCAAATTGGTTATCGAATGATTTAAATACAAGTGATATAACGGAATTACTAAATAGCTTTACTAGTAAAAAGTTCGTTGATTATCCAGTAAGAAAGAGTAGTGGTCACCCTATAAATAAAGCTGAAGGAATTCAACCTTTTTTCTACCCCGAACAACAATCGTTGTTTTAATAATCGATAAGGAAACTCAATTATTTCAATAGTTCATAATTATTTAATTTCTTTTTTATGTGTGCAATTTCTGGGAAATTTTTTACATTAAATTTAGTAACTTATTGATAATAAGAGTCTTAAGATAAAAGTTCCTCTGCCTTCTAAGCAGACGGTCACAGGTTCGAATCCTGTCGCGATCACAATAAGCCTTACTAGTTTTAGTAAGGCTTTTTTGTTGTTAATACTCTAGTTTATAAGGGTTTTACTTCTATTTTGATTTTGTTTTTACGTGTTTTGATGAGTACACACATGAAGTATAAAAAAAATAATTTACATATATTTGAGTGTGTTTTGCTGTATTTTTTTAAAAATCCGTGAAAAATCCGTGAAAAATCCGTGAAAAATCCGTGAAAAATCCGTGAAAAATCCGTAAAAAATCCGTGAAAAATCCGTGAAATTTTTTAACTCCAAAATTGTTTTATGTAAGGAAATTTATCATTTTCTTAAAAGCCAATAAAAGTAAAATTCGACTGTTACGTGAATCAAAGTTTAGTATTGAAGAATTGGTAGGGCAATCATACATTCCAATTATGAAATACTATAAAATCTTCAATGGCGAAGATGTAGAAAATATTGATTTTAAACTGGAAGAGCTAAGAAAAAGTATGGTGCGAAATGATGGTGAAAAGTTACAAGTTGCTGAGGCTATTATTAAAAACTTTCCGGCACCAATTCCTGAACTAAAACATGGTGGTGATAGAGCATTTTATACTCCTGGGAAAGATTACGTGCAAATGCCAAAAATTGAAAGGTTTGATACAGAATTCGATTATTACAGAACCCTTTTTCATGAGTACATTCATGCTACGGGCCATGAAGAAAGATTGGATAGAAAATTATCAATGGATCAGGAGCAATATGCTAAAGAAGAGTTAGTTGCTGAATTCGGAGCTGTGTTTTTAAGTGCTGAAGCTGGAATTATTTGGAGAACAAATAAAAATCATGCTGAGTATTTAAAAGGATGGAGAAATGCTTTAAAAGACATAAAGAAAGATAATAAGTTAATTTTAAGAGCCTCTTCATTAGCGCAAAAAGCAACGGATTATATCTTACAACGAGACAAAGAAGGAACTCCGTTGTACTTAAAGAAAATGAAAAAAGAACTCTCTAAAAAAGAGTTTGATTTTTCATTTAAAAAGTTAATCTCTGAGAAAACAATTTTCTCACATGTAAACAAAGGCTATAATCTAGAAAAGATTAGTGATGCTCTATTATCAAAAGCCTATGCGTATAGTTTACTAGCAAAACATATTCTTAGCAATAGTAGAAATTACCCTAATTATAAAAAATCATCATTATTAACAGAAGCAGGAAAAACTTCTTTAATTAAAAAGATGAAAACAGAAATTGAAAAACGACACTTAAAAATTGCGGTAAACTTTTCCATTCCGAAGCAACAAAGAAAATCAAGACAATTGGAATTAGGATTAAAAGGAGCGGGTGATGTTCTTTTGAATCTAGAAACCAACAACCAACCAACAATAGCAACAACTGTTGTTGCTCCTGTTGTTATCAAGGAAGAAGAAACTCAGGTACAAAACAACAAATTAGCAACTACTGTTGACAATATTTCATCTACTCCAGTTATAGACATAACAAAGAATGAAGAGTTAAGTGAATACGAAAAGAAGATGCAAAAACTTGGTTATATAAAAGCTACTTCGGCTCCAAAACAAGCATCTGGAATTTATAGATTACCAGGAGAAATTGGAAAATTTCTACAGAATATCCAACCGTATAAAGAACTGATCATTATCAAAGGAAATAAACACTCCAGTAAAAGTCAATTAGCTATGCAAATAGCAAATGGCTTTGGAGAACTGAACAAGAAAGTAGTTTATATTGACTATGAACAGGGAGGAATGGAATGTAAGGACACTATCGATTCTTTAAACCGAAATACAACTCCCCAGGGAAAAAGAAATATTTTAGTTAAAGGTTATGTTGAAAAACCAATGGAAGAGCTAAAGGCGATTAGTCAAATTAACGATGTTATTGTTGCTGATTCCGTTACCGATTTAAAGATTACCGCAGATCAATTAAATGAGTTAAGGAATCAATTTCCAGAAGTGATTTGGGTTTTTATTTCTCAGGTAAAAGAGAATGGCAGAATGTACGGAGGAAATAAAATGGCGCATAACCCGACTAAAATCATTTATTGCCATAGCAATAAAAACTACGAAAAACGTTTTGCCGAATTAGAAAAAAATAGAGGTAATAGTTTGGAGGTTACCTATAATATTTTTGAAAAGAAAGCAACTTTACCTGAAGAAGAAAGTGGGGATGATATAATTATCGATTTGTAAATTTTGTCTTTCTTTTATTCATTAAAACACCCTATTGAGAATTTCTGTGGGGTATTTTTTTGTGTTTAAAAAAACTATTTGGAGTTAATTAAATTTTCAATACTTTTGAAAAAACACCCCGATAAATAGAAACACTAAAAAAACACAAAAGTTCCTGTTATCCGGAATATTTAATCGATAAATAGGAATATTTATACAGATATAACGAGTCAGCGGCAATGATGAAGAAACTTTTATACATATTATTTATTTTCGGATTTTCGACTTCAGTTTGCGCTCAAAACAAACAACTGAAATTTGAAAAACAGCTCGTGGATTATTTTCAGA